>DATMUQ010000205.1:0-4943 GCA_035563795.1 Terriglobales bacterium
GGCATTGAACCGCAGCGGTTCCTGCTGCGAGACGATCTTGACCTCGCCATCGCTCTGCAACTGGCCCGCCTTCCAGCTTGCCGTGACCTTCGCCGCGGTCGGCGGGATCGAGAGGTCATTGCTGGAGACACCGTCGAAAGACAAACGCAGATCGGCCTCGGGCGCAGTCTTGCTGCCGGCCAGCTGCAACGTGCCATTCATCTCGCCATTGACACGATGTCCTGGCATGACGAGGGCCAGCATGCCGAAGGACATATGCTGGATATCGAGGTTCAGCCGGTTGCCTTCGGGCGCCAGCTTCCCATCGAGGGCGATCTGGCCTTTGCCGTTGACAAGGGCCAATCGCTCGATGGTGATCGCCGATCCCTGCTGCGTGACGATCGCCGGATGGGCGAGGGCAATCTCCTGTCCTTGCAGATCGACCTTGGCGCGGTCCAGATTGAGGCGGTTGCCGGTCTTTTCGCTCGCCACGGCACCAGCCAGGTCGAGCCCAAGCTGTGGTCCCTTGCCGGCGATCGCGAAGGCAAGGTTGCTCAAAGGCCCCGTCAAAGTGGCATGCACTGTTGTCAGCTTCTGCTGCGAGGCGGTGACGTCGGCGAGGTCGATGGTGGTCTGGACGCTTGGCGTCCGGGTCGCGTCAAGCAGCTTTGCACCAATTTGCAGCCGGGAAATGGCGGCGATATCGGCATAAGCGAGATTGCTGGCGGTGACCGTCGTGTCGATATTCTGCTTGCCACCGGCGGCGTTGAAGGTCGCGTTGACGTTCAGGCTTCCTTTGGCATCGGCCATGGACAAGGGACGCAATTCGGCGAGGTCGGGCACCCCCAGCTTCGCCTGGCCGGTCGCGAGGCCGTCGGTCACCTGCGCCTGCGCAGAGAGTGAACTGCGTCCCAGCTGCAGCTGCATATCCTGGATGCTGATCGTCTGCCGGCCATCCTTGCGATCGGCATTGGCGGCAAGCTTGAGGCTGGTTGGCAGGCCATTCAGGCTGGCCTTGGCGGTGGCGGCAATGCCCGACAAAGCGGTGAGATCCAGGACCTGCAGGTTGGCCACGATATTCCTGGCTTTGATGTCGCCGCTGCCGAGACTGGTCGCGGTGAAATCGCCATCGAGGCGCGGATGGTCCTGGCTGCCAGTGAGCTTGACCTTGAGGCTGAGATCACCAGTCAGCTGACGATCGACCTCAGCCAGATTCGGTACGTTCCCCGTGAGATCCAGTGCCACGCCCTGCGCATCGCTATGTCCCGTCGCCACGAGATGCAGTGCGCGGCCGGTAAGCTCCGCCTGCTGGATGTCGATGCCGCCCGCCGCATCCTGGCTGACATGCACGGCGAGATGCGGGGCGGCGCCGATCAGATTGTCGGCCTGAGGTTGGCCGAGGGCGATATCTGAGCCGCCAGCATCGAGGGTCAGGACAGTGCCGCTGTCATCCCGGGTCGCATCGGCATCGACCTTCAGCGCGCCCTTCAAGGGCATGCCAGCCAGTTCCCGGAATAGGCTGAGATCGCTCGCATTGAGAGCGAGGGACGCATGGGCCGTCTTGCCCCAATTCTTGGCCTGGGCCTGGCCGTCTATTTTCGCAATGTCACTGGCGATATCGAGCGAGGTGAGGTCGATGCTGCCCTGCTGGTCGAGCGAGCCAGCCAGATTTACCGTCAGCGGGCCGGTCGTCAGACTACGCAATTTCGTCTGGCTCGGTTCGATACCCGCCGCGGTGACATTGGCGGTGATAGCGACGGGCGCGGCGAGCGTTGCACCGGGGACGCCCGATAAAGAGACGGTCAGCTGGCCGACCTTGTTGTCGGCATAGTTCAATCCATCCATCTCGGCCGAGATCTTGGCCTGCGGCAAAGCGAGGCGTCCGGTGATATCGGCGACTAGGCCGAGGCGCTGCCAGCCGATCTGCGGCAGGAAGGGTGCGGCGACTTTGTCGGCGAGCCGGTCGACCTGCAAATGCAACTGGCTATCGCCGCTCGGGTCGATCTTGCCGCTAGCGGCGATGTCGAAAGCATCGCCATGTAGTTTCAAGGTATTGAGATCGACACGCATGCTGTCGAGGGCCTGATGCAGAACACCGTCACTATCGAGCTTGATGCCGCCGGCGACCAGCGTTTTCAGATTCTGCGGCAGGAAGGGTGAGGGATCGGCCGTCAGGGAAAGGCTGAATTGTCGTTCGGCCTGCGATCCCTGGACTGTCGCCTGCAGGTCAAGCAGCGCGGCTTCATCCAGCTTGGCGGAGAATGAGCCGGACCAGGCGGATAGTGGGGCGTCGCCCTGGCCGCGGATGGCGAGATGGCGCTGGCCCGCGAGGCCCATCAACTTGCTGACCAGCCCGCCTTGCGGTTCATCGATGTGAAAGTCTACAGCCAGATGATCATTGGCAGCGACATAGCCGGCATCGAGCTTGATCTCGTCCGTGCCATGTTCCTTGTCAAGGCGCTGGGCCATCAATTTCAAGCTGAGATCGCCACGCCGCTCAGCGGCAGCCCTGGCCTCGATTGCCAGGGTCATGTCGTCACCGGCCAAGGCTTTCGGCAGCGACAGATGGGCGATCGCCAGTTTCTCCAGGTCGATGGTGACCGGAAGATGGGGCAGGGAGAATGGCTCATTTGCAGCGGGCTTGGGCGCCGGAGCGCTCGGCGCCGGGGCTCGCAGCAGGGTCAGCGTGTCGGCTTCCAGTACATCGACTTTCGCCTGGCGTGACAGCAAAGCGAGGGGAGACCAGGCCAGGTGAATGCGATCACCGCGGAACCATTCGCCCTGATTGTCGGCGATGCTGAGATCGCGGAGCGTGATGTCGAAGGGAAGCGTGCCATCAATCTGGCCGACCTTGATTTCAGCGGTGCTGCCGCGCGTTGCGCTGGCAAGCCAGCCGGCAATCTGGCGATGCGCCCAATCGGTTTGCAGCCAAACAAACGCACCGCCGATGATGACGACCGGCAGCAGGACAATGATGAGGATAAGACGTCGCAGCCAGCGCATCAGAACGCCTGCCCGATACTGATATAGAACGCGAATTTATCGTCGTGGCGGGTCGGATTGAGCGGCACGGCGAAATCCGCGCGAATGGGTCCGATCGCCGTATAATAGCGGAAGCCGAGGCCCGCCGCATATTGAATCGGCTCGTTGAAGGTCGGAAACACGTCGCCTGAGACTTCGCCCGCATCGAAGAAGGGGACAATGCCGTAATTCTCCAGGAAACGGTAACGCAATTCGATGCTGGTTTCGACCGAGCTGCGGCCGCCGGTCAGATTGTTGTCGCCGTCGCGGGGGCTGATCGAGCGGAACTTGTAGCCGCGCACCGACCCACCGCCGCCGGCATAGAGGCGGCGATCCGCCGGCAGCTGTTCAAGGCTGCTGCCAAAGACATTGGCGACAGCCAAGCGGCCGGCCAGGACGAGATCGCCCTTGCCCATCAAGTTCAGATAGCCGGCACCGGAACTCTGGGTCGAAAAGACATTCTCGCTGGAACCCAGCCAGGTGGGAAAGGCCGAGGCATTGAAGCTCAGCCGCGTACCGCGTGTCGGGTTGAGGAGGTCATCGCTGGTGTCGCGCTTGATCCCGGCTGTCGGGCCGATCAGCAGGAAGTCCTGGGTCGAGTCGCTGTTGCTGCTGTGATCCGTGATCTGTGATTTTTCGACTTCCAGCCCGGCAGTGACGCTGACGGTTTTGCTGAGCCGCCTTTCGATGCCGAGATCTGCCGTTGCCGCTGTCTTGTCGAAGGTGTCGGAATCGAATTGCCGGGTCAAAGCCAGCGTGGAGACGAGGTCCTGGTTGGTGGTCAGGAAATCCGGCCGCCGGAAGGTCCCGGTCAGATCGTAATTGGTCTGGCTGAAACTGTTTTCGCCGAAGCCGGAAATATCCGCCTGCAAGCGCAACCGCTCGCCGTTGCCGAAGAGATTGCGATGGCCCCAAAAGGCCGAGAGGCCGGCACCGTCATTAGTGGAATAATTGGCGCCGAAGCCGAAGAAACGCGGTTTGCGTTCGGAGACATCGACCTCGACCGGCAGGCTGCCATCCGGTGCCAGGGTGGTTGCCGGGGTGACCTTCACCGAATCGAAAATGTCCAGGCTGCGCAGCTCATCGCGCATCGCCGTCAGGGCTTCCGGCGAATAGGGCTGGCCGGGTGGCGGGGCGACATGGCGCTGAACGAAGTTCGGATTGGTGCGCGTCAGGCCCTTGATGGTCACCGTGCCCAATGTCGCCGGCGGTCCCTGTTCGACCTTGTAGGTAACGGACATGCTGTGCGCGGCATGATCGACCACGGCCGGCGGCAGTTCCACCTGGGCGAAGGGATAGCCTTGCGACATGACATTGGCCAAAAGGCGGTCGCGCTCGGTGAGAATATCGGCTGAGCGTGCCGGCGCACCGGCTTGCATTTGCGCCTTCAGCGGCTGCTTGAGACCGGATTGCTCGACATTGATCTCGGTCACCTTGTATTGCGGGCCGGGTTTGACCTTGATCTCGACGGCAATGGGATGGTCCTTGTCGCGCTTGTTGAGGGCTTCGCCGTCGAGCGGGGCACCCTCGCTCACATTGCGCCCGTCAATGGTGATGTTGGCTTCGCCATCATAATAGCCGTTGGACCGCAACGCCTTTTCCACCTGGCTGAGATCTTCCCGGGCGCGACGATAAAGACCAACGACATCGGCGGGCGGCTTGTCCTTGAGCTCGATCAGCGTGGAGCTGCCATTGATGGCATTGACGAGACCCGCGTCGTCGCTGCCGCTCAGCTTCGGTTCGTATTCGAGGGCCAAGGCAAGTTCGGAGGAAACCAGAAGACTGATGCCGATGCCGAAAGCGGCGGCAAGTAACTGCGATCGATGTTTTTTGTCGCGCAATGCCGCCAATCCTTAACGCCAGGGGCGGCCCGATCGAAACGCCCCCGCCGCACGGGCTGACCGCATGGGGCGGGGCCGATTACCACCGGGCCATCAAACTCA
>DATMUQ010000206.1:0-2441 GCA_035563795.1 Terriglobales bacterium
CAGCTCCAGCATATGGTGCAGGAAGTCAGCCATGGCCGTAACCAGTCGGTGCAGGAGCTGCGCAGCGAGATCAAGCTGCTGGCCCGCACCATCGCCGCCGTCGCCAGTGGCGGCGGGGATCACCGGCCGTGAGGAACTAGATCATGGCCATACGCAGTAGACGCGGGGGCCGCCACGTCGAAGTCTGGCCCGGCTATGTGGACGTGCTGTCCAACCTGCTGATGGTCATCGTCTTCGTGCTGATGATCTTCGTCATCGGCCAGTTGTTCCTCAGCCAGATCCTGACCGGCAAGGACGAGGCCCTCGCCAAGCTCAACAAGCAATTGTCGGAAATCGCCGACATGCTGTCGCTGGAACAGGCCAATAACACCCAGCTGAAATCGCAGATCCAGTCGCTCTCCGGCGAGCTCACCAAATCGACCGCCGAGCGCGACGATCTTCACAACCAGGTGCTGGCCCTGACCGCCGAACGCAATAAGTTGCAGCAGCAGCTGGCCGTCAGCCAGGATCAGGCAAAGCAGCTGGAAGATGCCTATAAGACGATCGATGCCGACAAGGACAAGATCCAGGCATTGCTGACCGACATCGCGACGTTGCAGAGCCTGCGGGATGATCTGCAGAAGAAGCTCAATGACAGCAACGCCAGTAACGACCAGATCACCAGCGAGGCACAGCGCCGCGTTGAGATGCTGAACCAGCAGATATTGGCCATGCGCCAGCAACTGGCCGATATCGCCAAGGCGCTCGACATCTCCGAGCAGAAGAACAAGGACCAGAACGTCCAGATCACCGAGCTCGGCAAGCGGCTCAATGCCGCCCTGGCCACCAAAGTGCAGGAACTGGCACGCTATCGCTCCGAATTCTTCGGCCGCCTGCGCGAGGTGCTCGGCAACCGCCAGGATATCCAGATCGTCGGCGACCGCTTCGTCTTCCAGTCGGAAGTGCTGTTCGACAGCGGCTCGGCCGATGTCTCGCAGGCCGGTAAGGATCAGCTCGACGTGTTGGCGACGACCCTGATCCTGATCGCCCATGACATTCCGCCGGAACTGAACTGGGTGCTGCGCGTCGACGGCTTCACCGACAAGCGGCCGATCTCCAACCCGCAATTCCCCTCCAATTGGGAATTGTCGACCGCGCGCGCCGTCGCCGTGGTCAAATACCTGATCAGCCGCGGCATCCCGGCGGAACATCTGGCGGCCGCCGGTTTCGCTGAATTCGCCCCGCTCGATTCGGCCGATACCGACGACGCCTATCGCAAGAACCGCCGCATCGAGATGCGCTTCGACCAACGGTAAGAGGTTCATCCGATTGCTGGGCAAAAAATAAGGCGCCGCGCGGCGCCTTATTCTTAGCTTGTTCGTGCGACGGTCTTCTCAGCGCTTGAGCGCCAGACGCCCCGCCGGGTGCTTGGCCGCGAAACTGCGCTCGGTCAAGACACCGAACAGCAATCCGAGGCTGGCCCAGAGGACTGCATGCGTGCCGAGCGCACTCAAGCGGAACTGCCACAGCAAGACGGCCGAGAAGTTCTCTGGCACTTCGTTGATCGAAGGCAGGATCAGTTGAGCGACACCGATCAAGACGACATAAGCAAGACCGGCGATGATCGCGCCGTTCCACAACCCCCATCGATGCGTCAATTTACGGGCGACCACCACGGCATTGAACATCGCGATGACGGAGATCGCCATCATGATGAAGTACAAAGCAGTGCGCTGGCCGATTGTCTCCGGGTGGCCCACCGATGGTGGATTGGCCGGGTATTTGATGAACGGTATCAGGATCACGGCCGCAAAACCGGTCAGCGCCACCAGCGCGGCCGTTCCACGAGCCCCGAGGGCACCTAGGCGGCCATAGGCATAGGCGAAGACCAGAGCGAAAAGACCACCGATCGCGGCACCGAAAATCACCGTGCCAACCAGCAGGCCGGGGCCAGCCTGGACATCGCGGCTGACCAGCTCTTCTTCCGGCGCCTCGCCCTTGGCGGCTTCCATCTGCGCTTCGAAAGCAATCGCGCGATCGACGGAAGGCTCACCAAAGACCTTGGCAAAGCCGAAAGAAAGCAAGCCGGCAACGATGCCTACGAGCATGCCCCGTAGGAGGAGTTTACCAACCATGTTGTGAACCCCTGCTTAGTGGCAGGGGAAGCCGAGCAGATGGCGGGCATCGTGCACGAATTCATGCACATACATGCCCTTGACCAGCGCGGTCGCGCCCTCTTCCGCACCGACGAAATAGATCAGCAGCATCATGAGCAGGCCGCCGAAGATCGCCCAGGGCAGCAGCTCGCGCACCGGAATGGAAATGGGCTGGGTGGACTGACCGAAGGTCGTCGTCGTCATCTTGGTCTCCTTAGGGATCACGCGTCCCGGTAATGGATGATGTCGTTACGCTGAAGCTCTGACTCCGGTATCGACGATGATCGACAACCGTCACAGTGGCGG
>DATMUQ010000207.1:0-8009 GCA_035563795.1 Terriglobales bacterium
GCGGAGATCGCCGGCGGGCGGTGGACCGAACAGCTGCCGGGCACCATCATCCATCACCCACCGCAAGTGCCGCACGCCACCCGCGGCCTCGACCGGCCCCTGGCGGCGCTCTATCTGTGGCGCGGCGATCTCGCCACAGAGGCGAAGCTGGATTCGGTAAGGACGGCGCGCTGAGAAATCCTGCCGGAGGGCAGCACCGCTGCTGGTGTTTTCGCCGGGTCGTGGTGTTATAAGTCCGCCCATGACCGAGCTTTTTCCCGAATCGCGCCCCGCCATGACGCCGCCCTATATGCAGGGTCTCAATGATCGCCAGACCGAGGCTGTGCTGGCGATGGACGGACCTGTCCTGGTGCTGGCCGGGGCCGGCACCGGCAAGACCCGGGTGCTGACCACGCGCCTCGTCCACCTGCTCGCCACTGGCAGGGCCAGGCCTGGCGAATTGCTGGCGGTCACCTTCACCAATAAAGCCGCTGCCGAGATGAAGGAACGCATCGGCCGCCTGATCGGCAGGCCGGTCGAAGGCTGGTGGCTTGGCACCTTCCATGCTCTGGCGGCGCGTATCCTGCGCTCCCATGCCGAGCTGGTCGGGCTGACGCCGAATTTCACCATCCTCGATACCGACGACCAGATCCGCCTGGTGAAGCAGCTGATGCAGGCGGAGAATATCGACAGCCAGAAATGGCCAGCCCGCATGATCCTCGGCGTCATCGAGCGCTGGAAGGATCGCGGCCTGACGCCGGATAAAGTAAGCCGTGCCGAACAGGCGGAACTGGGCGGCGGGCGGCTGCTCGACCTCTATCGCAATTACCAGCAGCGTCTTGTCACTTTGAATGCCTGCGATTTCGGCGATCTGCTGCTGCACAACATCACCATCTTCACCGGCCAGCCGGATATCCTCGCCAGCTATCAGCAGCGTTTCCGCTACATGCTGGTCGACGAGTACCAGGACAGCAACGTGGCACAGTATCTGTGGCTGCGCCTGCTGGCCCAGACCCATCGCAACATCTGTGTCGTTGGCGATGATGACCAGTCGATCTATGGCTGGCGCGGTGCCGAGGTCGAGAACATCCTGAAATTCGAGAAGGATTTTCCCGGCGCCAAGGTGATCCGCCTCGAGCAGAACTACCGCTCGACGCCGCATATTCTCGCGGCCGCGTCAGGCCTGATCGCGCATAACGCCGATCGACATGGCAAGACGCTGTGGACCGATAAGAGCGAGGGCGAGAAGGTCATCATCAACGCCGCCTGGGACGGGGCGGAAGAAGCGCGCCAGATCGGCGAGGAGATCGAGGCGCTGCAGCGCCGCCAGATCGGGCTCGGCGATATTGCCATCCTGGTGCGGGCCGGTTTCCAGACCCGCGAATTCGAAGAACGCTTCATCACGCTTGGCATCCCCTACCGGGTGATCGGCGGTCCGCGTTTCTATGAGCGCCAGGAAATCCGCGACGCGCTGGCCTATCTCCGGCTGATCAACCAGCCCGATGATGCATTGGCCTTCGAGCGCATCGTCAATGTGCCGCGCCGGGGTATCGGCGAGAGCACACTGAAGCAGCTCAACGATCTCGCCCGGCGTCTCTCCGTGTCGCTGCCGGAAGCGGCCCGGCGCATTGTCGAAACCGATGAGCTGAAGCCGGCGGCCCGCCGCGCCTTGACCACTTTGGTGCAAAATTTCGAGCGCTGGCGGCAATTGGCCGAGACGGTGCCGCAGGGTGAGCTCTGCCAGCAGGTGCTGGACGAATCCGGCTATACCGATATGTGGCGCCTGGATAAATCCATCGAAGCGCCGGGACGCCTGGAAAACCTGAAAGAACTCGTCCATGCCATGGAGGAGTTCGACAGCCTCGGCAGCTTCCTGGAGCACGTGGCCCTGGTCATGGAAAACAGTGGCGGTGCGCCGGGCGACATGGTCACCTTGATGACGCTGCACGGCGCCAAGGGGTTGGAATTCGACATCGTCTTCCTGCCGGGCTGGGAGGAAGGGCTGTTCCCGCATCAGCGTGCCTTGGATGAGAATGGCATGAAGGGGCTGGAGGAGGAGCGCCGCCTCGCTTATGTCGGCATCACCCGCGCCCGCAAGCAGGCCACCATCTCCTATGCCGCCAACCGACGCATCCATAACCAGTGGCAGAGCGCCTTGCCATCGCGGTTCCTCGCGGAACTGCCGAAGGAAAATCTCGACCGGCGTGACGGCAATCTGCTGCGCCAGACGCGCTCCGTCGGCGAAGTCGACTGGCAGAGCGGCTGGGGCGGTTCCAGTTGGGGTGGCACCGGTGGCTATAACAACAACCGCAATGCCGGCATGCGCAATGGTGGATCGACCTGGACCGGCAATACGCGCCGCCGCGACAGTGTCATCGATGTGGAACCGGATGCTGTCATGCTGGTGAAGAAGGGCTCGAGTCACCAGGCCGGTGATCGGGTCTTTCACCAGAAATTCGGTTATGGGCGGGTGATCGTGGCCGATGGCGACAAGCTGGAGATCAGCTTCGACAAGGCCGGGCTGAAGAAAGTCATGGCCGGCTTTGTCATTCGCGCTGACCAAGTCTGATCGATTTATTTGTTAGAGACTCACAGGGGAAGACATGATGACCGGGGGATTGTGGTCGATCACCTTATTGCTGCCGTATAAGCCCACCGAGGCCGATCGCCAGCAATTGGAAATGGCGCTGGAGCCCTTCGGCGAAGCGCTGTCCAGTTTCGAGATCGAAGACGGCAAGGCCTGGAAGATCGAGGTCTTTGGCGAGAGCGAGCCTGATGCGGCTGCCGTGCGGGCGGCACTGTGGGGTCTCGGTGATTTCAGCCCTGAGATCGCTCCGGTACCGGAAAAGGATTGGGTGGCGGAAAGCCAGCGCGGTCTGCCGTCCCTGACGGCCGGTCCCTTCTTCATCCATGGTTCGCATCACCAGGGCAAACTGCCCAGCGGCAAGATCGTCTTCGAGATCGATGCCGGTATGGCCTTCGGTACCGGCAGGCATGAAACCACCCGGGGCTGCCTGCTCGCTTTGGCGCGCCTCGCCAAGGAGGGCTTCAAGGCGAAGAAGCCGCTCGATGTCGGGACCGGGACCGGCATCCTCGCTTTCGGCATGGCCCGGCTCTTCAAGGTGTCGGTCATCGGCGGCGATAATGACAAGGATTCCGTCCGGGTTGCCCGTGAGAATGCCGCCCTCAACCAGCTCAAGCGCGAAGTGAAGATCGTCAATTCGGACGGTTACCGGGCGGCGGCGATCCGCAGCCAGGCGCCGTTTGATCTTGTCTGCGCCAATATCCTCGCCAATCCGCTGATCGAACTGGCGCCTAGCCTCGCCGGCGTGCTGGCGCGCAATGGCCGTGCGGTCCTGTCCGGCCTGCTGCAGACTCAGGAGAAAGACGTCCTGGCTGCACATAAGGCACTGGGGCTGGAACTCGATTTCCGGCTCCGCCTCAAGGACTGGTCGGTTCTGGTGCTGAAATGGGCGGCCAAGCCGGCTGCCAAGAAGCCTGCCGCGAAGAAGAAGACCGCGAAAAAGCCTGCTACCAAGAAAGCTGTCCGGAAGCCGGTGGCGAAGAAGGTCACCGGCAAGAAAGCAGCTGCCGGGAAGGGGCCTGGCAGGAAGACGGCGGTTAAGAAATCCGCAGGCAAGAAGGCAGCCGCGAAAAAGACGGCCACCAAAAAGACGGCGGCGCGCAAGCCGGCAGCGCGAAAGACGTCGCGCGCCCGCTGACGGATTGCGGCAGCGCGCGGCGGCCCGAAACAAAAACGGCGGCCCTTTTGGGGCCGCCGTTTTCGCTTACGCATCTTCTGGCTATCGCGATATTCAGTACTCTTACTCAGGGATACTCATACTCTCGGTACGCTAACGCGGTACGCCGACGCTGAGTGAGCCGTGCTTGGGACTATACGCGGTACTCAGTACTTCTCGATTCGGTGGTCTGCCGGTAACAGACCGCCGGAATTCTGATCGAACTCTTAGGCGGCGCGGGGTGCGTGGTCGCCCGCTTGGTTGCCGTTGGCAGCAACCACGGTGCGACGGGCGATCTCGCCGGCCAGCCAGTCGATGTCGCCACGGACAACACCGATATCCACCAGCATGCGGTCGTCGAGCTTGGCAAGCTGACGGGCCGTCAGGCGGGCACGGTTCCACGCACGCAGCGGGGCAACGATGTCCTGCTGGGTGGCGGCGAGGAGGCTCTGGGCCTGCTCGTTGCTGTGGTCGAGCGTGCGGACATAATCCGCGATGTCGTAACGGTTCAGGCCGATATCAGCCAGCATGCGGTCGTCGAGCGACATCAGCATGTTATAAACCTGACGGCGGTGCAGGTGGCGCAGCACCGGCTGCACGAACACCGCGAACACCACACGGCTGAAAGCCTGGAACACGGTCGGCTCGCCGGCTTCCGCGATGGCCTTGTCGGCAACCCGGCCGATCTCGGCGCGGTTGACGCCGATATCCGCCAGCATGCGGTCATCCAGCAGCGACAGCTCATGAGCCACGGCTGCGCGCGTCAGTACACGACGCACAGAGTTCACAACCGTCTGCGCGAATTCACCAAGCGCGCCGGTGGCGGTTACCCGGGTGGTCATTGCCGGCGCCAAAGCCACCGAACCTGCCACCTTCTCGTTTGTCATCATCCGATACATGATATCTATCCAATCCGATTTATCGCTCCGGCTGGCCCGATTGCCGCCGACATTCGATGGGTCTTATATAGAGGAATGGGGCGATTTCTTGCAGGGGGCGATGCTGCATCGCAGTAATGCATCCACTGCATGGTAAAGTATGCGTAAACGTGATTGAGGTCACCGGAAACCGCCTTCCGGCGCCCTCGTCACCCGTCCAGTGTCGGTTCTAGGAGAGATCATGTCGGTCTGTAGAGAAACCTATCAAGGTGATGAAGCTCTGCAATCTTTGTTAAAAAAAGGTCAATCTTTCTTATCGTTAGATGAATTATCTAAAGCGATACCGGGGATTGCCGCAGCGCCGGCAGGGGAACAGGCCGACGAGTGGACCCGCCTGATCATGGCGGATCCGAGCGCTGCAACAAAAGCGCAGCTAAGCGCATACCTGGACCAGTGGATTAACGCAAATTACGGTATGCAATCTACCAAATCGGCAGATCGCGTTGCTGCACTGCAGCAAGAATTGCGCAAGCGCAACCTGGCCGGTTTTGTCGTCCCGCGGGCTGATGAACATCAGGGCGAATACGTGCCGAAACGAGCGGAGCGCCTGGCCTGGATCAGCAATTTCACCGGCTCGGCGGGCTTGGTGATCGTACTACAGGACCGGGTCGCCATCTGGGTTGATGGCCGCTATACGCTCCAGGTGCGCGAGCAGGTGGATACCAGCCTGTTCGAGATTCTGCACATCACGAATGCGCCACCGGAGGCCTGGATCGCCAATCACCTGCCCAAGGGCAGCAAGCTCGGCTTCGATCCCTGGCTGCTGACCGCCGATACCGCCCAGCGTTTCCGCAGCGCCGCCGAGCAGGCCGGTGCCGAACTGGTCGCCTGCGACAGCAATCCCCTGGATGCCGTCTGGCAGGGCCAGCCGGCCGCCCCGATCGCCCCGGTCTGGCCGCAGGATCTCCGCTATACCGGCGCTTCCTCGGCCGAGAAGCGGCAGCAGATGGCGGAAAAGCTGGTGGCCCAGGGCCGCGACGCGGCTATCATCTCGGCCCCGGATTCAATCTGCTGGCTGCTGAATATCCGGGGTGGCGACGTACCCTGCACGCCCTTTGCCCTGGGTTTTGCCATCCTCGACAAGGACGGCCAGGTCCAGCTCTTCATGGATCGGCGCAAATTCCCGCCGGAGACCCTGGCCCATCTCGGCAACCAGGTGACGCTGGAGCAGCCCGAGGCCTTCCTCGGCGCCCTTGATCAGCTAGGTATGCAGAAGACGCATGTCTCTGTCGATGCGGCAACGGCCGGCATCGCCATCTCCGAACGGCTGCGCAAATCCGGGGCGACGGTTGTCATTGCCGAAGACCTTTGTGCCCTGCCGAAGGCGACCAAGAATGCCGTGGAGATCGAGGGTACCCGCCGGGCGCATCGTCGCGACGGTGCCGCCGTGGCGCAGTTCCTCTCCTGGATCGCCAGTGAGGCACCGAAAGGCGGACTGACCGAGATCGACGCTGTGGAGAAGCTGGCGGATTTCCGCCGCCGCAATGATCTCTTCCGCGGCTTCAGCTTCGACACCATCTCCGGCGCCGGCCCGAATGGTGCGGTGGTGCATTACCGGGCAACGCCGAAGACCAACCGCAAGCTCGAGATGAATTCCATGTATCTGGTCGATTCCGGCGGCCAGTATCTCGACGGCACCACCGATATCACCCGGACGCTGATCGTCGGCCAGCCGACGGCGGAGATGAAGGACCGCTTTACCCGCGTGCTCAAGGGCCATATCGCCCTCGCTACGGCGAAGTTTCCTCGTGGCACCACCGGCAGCCAGCTTGATACCCTGGCGCGCCGGCCGCTCTGGGATGTCGGGCTCGATTTCGATCATGGCACCGGCCATGGGGTGGGGAGCTATCTCTCCGTCCATGAAGGGCCGCAGCGCATTTCCAAGGTGCCGAACCGCGTCGCTTTGGAGCCGGGCATGATCCTCTCCAACGAGCCTGGTTATTATAAGGACGGCGAATACGGCATCCGCATCGAGAACCTGATCGTCGTTCAGCCGGTCGCGGGCAGCGCCAACATGCTGCAATTCGAGACCATCACCTTCGCGCCGCTCGACCTCAACCTGGTCGAGACCAGCATCATGACCCAGGCGGAGATCGACTGGCTCAATGCCTATCATGCCAAGGTGCAGGAGGTGCTGTTGCCGCAGCTCGACGGTGCCGATGCCGACTGGCTGAAGACGGCTACCCGCCAAATCTGAGCGCGGATGCGATTGTTCGCGTAATCGAACGCAACTAAAGTGCGAGCCGGCATTTCCGACCCTGGGAATGCCGGTTTTTCTTGGGGAAGTCATCGTTATGGCCCAGTCGACGCTCGATACCATCGCCGCACGTGCCGCCGCCGTGCGGGACACCGCTGCAGCCGCGCGGCCGAATATCGTCTTCGTCTGTTTCGATCAGATGGCGGCCTTGTCCCTGCCAGCCTATGGCCATCCGATCGTCAAGACGCCAAACCTCGACCGGCTGGCAGCACGTGGCACGGTGTTCGACCAGGCCTATTGCACGGCGCCGCTTTGTTCGCCGTCGCGTTTCGCCCTGATGAGCGGGCAATTGCCCTCGAAGATCGGCGCTTTCGACAATGCCGCGGAATTTCCTTCGTCCATACCAACCCTGCCGCATTACCTGCGTGCCGCCGGCTATCGCACCTGCCTCTCGGGCAAGATGGATTTCACCGGTGCCGATCAGTTGCATGGCTATGAGGAACGGCTGACCACCGATCTCTCGCCGTCGGATTTCGGCTGGGTGCCGGACTGGGATCATCCCGAACAGGTGCAGAACTGGTATCACACCTTGCAGAGCCCGGCCGAGGCCGGCCCCTGCGACTATTCCCTGTCGATGCAATATGACGAGGAATGCCTGTTCAAGGCCGAGCAATGGCTGCACCAGGCCGCCGGCAGCGACGATCGGCGCCCCTTCATGCTGACCCTCTCGGTCATGCATCCGCATGATCCCTATCAGGCACCGCGTCGCTTCTGGGATCTCTATGAGGACGTCGATATCGATGCGCCGGCCATTGCCAATCTGCCGCTCGCCGAACGCGAGGCGATGGGTGAGCGCATGTACCATCTCTATGACCGGGGCGAGATACCTGTGTCGCGGGAGCAAGTGCTGCGGGCCCGCCGCGCTTATTACGGCATGCTGAGCTATTGCGACGATATGCTCGGCCGCCTGCTGGCTCGACTCGATCTGCTGGGGCTCAGCGACAATACCATCGTCGTCGTCACCTCGGATCACGGCGACATGTTGGGCGAGCGGGGCCTCTGGTACAAGATGGTGTTCTTTGATCGCGCCATCCGCGTGCCGCTGATCGTGGCAGGACCCGGCGTGCGCGCCGGCAAGCGCATCATGGCGCCGGT
>DATMUQ010000208.1:0-9614 GCA_035563795.1 Terriglobales bacterium
GCCCCCATACCGTCGACCGGAAGCTTGCACCCGGGATACGGCAAGGCTAGCGTGGCGGCATCGGCGCCTGGCGCCTGCCTGCCGATGGATCGAGGCCCTCGACATGGAGCGGGCCCAAGCCGGAGCCCCTGGATGACCGAGCTAACTATGACCGACTTGCCTGCTTTCGCCATCAACGCCATCAACCTTGCCTCGGCCCGCCTGGGTGCCACAGCCCTGTATGCCACTGATGATTTCTTCGCCGACAAGTCCCGCATGCTGCAGGACAGCCCGGCGGTCTTCATCCCAGACAAATACGATGCCAACGGCAAATGGATGGATGGCTGGGAATCGAAGCGCCGGCGCCAGGGCGGCCATGACTTCTGCATCGTCAAGCTGGGTGCGCGCGGCATCATCCGGGGCGTCGACATCGACACCAGTCATTTCACCGGCAATTACCCGCCGGCCGCCGCGCTCGAAGCCTGCGTCGCGGCCGGCACGCCTGACGATAAGACGGTCTGGACGGAGATCCTTCCCGCCGTCTCGCTGGGGCCTTCGGCGCATCATTTCCATGCCATCAACAGCGGCGAAGCCTGGACCCATCTTCGCCTCCATATCTATCCCGATGGCGGTGTTGCGCGGCTGCGCGTCTATGGCGAGCCGATCCCGGCCTGGGAGGGCGCCGATCCCAAGGCGGAGCAGGAGCTCTCCCTCGCCACCAATGGCGGCCGCATCATCGCCTATAACGATGCCCATTACGGCTCGGTCTGGACCATGCTGATCAAGGGCCGCGGCATCAACATGGGCGATGGCTGGGAAACCCGGCGGCGGCGCGAGCCCGGCAATGACTGGATCATCGTCAAACTGGGAGCACCCGGCATTGTCGAGCGGATCGAGATCGATACCTGCCATTACAAGGGCAACTATCCTGATGCCTGCTCCCTGCAGGCCGCTTTGGTGACCGCAGCGACCGACAAATCCATCATCACCGAGGCGATGTTCTGGCCGCAATTGATGGGACAGCAAAAGTTGCAAGCGGATCACATCCACGGCTTCGGCAGCGATAGCCTCGCCAAACTCGGCCCCGTCAGCCATGTGAAACTCAACATCTATCCCGACGGCGGTATCTCGCGGCTGCGTGTCTTCGGCAAGCTGGCCTGAGCGGGACACTGACAAAATGAGCGCTGTCATCCTCAAGCCGCAGCCACTGACCAAGGCGGCCTTCGCCCGCTTCGGCGAGGTACTGGAGCTCGAGGGTGCCCAGCATTACGGCATCAACCAGGGCTTCACCGAGCGTTTCCACAAACTAGGTGAAGCCGATACCGCGGCCGAGGGCGGCAGTGCCATCATCAGCATGTTCGTGAGCGAGCCGCGCTCGGCCCCCATCGAAATCAAGCTGATGGAGCGTCATCCGTTGGGCAGCCAGGCCTTCTATCCGCTGCAGGACCGCCCCTGGCTGGTCGTCGTGGCCGATGATCCGCTGACACCCCAATCGCTGCATGCCTTTACCGCGAGCGGCCAGCAGGGCGTCAATTACGCCCGCAATGTCTGGCATCACCCGCTGCTGGTGCTCGATTCCGACAGCCGCTTTCTCATCGTTGACCGCAAGGGACCGGGGAAGAACCTGGAGGAATTCTGGTTCCTCGATGGGACGGAAATCCGCCTGGAACTTTGACCCCCTCCGCCGGTTTGCTGCAGTCGGACCCGAAGGGTCCACGGTTCCTGGCAGCTGACAGAAGCCCAAATTCGGTACCGCAATGCATCAATCCGGTAACGGCGCAACCGTGATAACCGATCAGCTACAGGACGTTTCCGCGGTCTGCTCCCCCCTATTCGGACGATGATTTCGGGTCCGGTAGCGATATCATAAGAGAACCGGCGGAACAGGTATCGCTCACCCTGGGGGAGCCACCGGCCTTTGATAGAGGAGGCAGACATGCAGACCCCAACCGCAATCAAAACGCCCGGCAAACCGCGTGGCCTTGGGCCGAAGCAAATGGCCTGGTGCGATGAGCATCTCGGGAATTTCGGCACCTATCGCAAAGGCGTCGAGCAAGTGATCGCCGAGACGGAAGCCAGCCGCCGCGCCGCTGGGTCAGATGTGACGGGAGCCGGATATCTGATCAGCACCAAGCGACGCCGGTCAGCACGCCGGCGCAGCGCCGCGATCGCATGAAGCTCACAGGCGGCGGTCCCCAGAGGCATCCATCTAGGATATCAGTCGCCCAAGGGACCGCCGCTATCTAAGAAGCTGAACGGCAGGATCGATCTTCGTGCCAGGTTGCAATGCTATCGTTTAAGACGGACGAAAGGTCTTATGCCAGTGCTCGGCGATGTCGATACGCTTGGCGATCCAGGCACGTTCATGTTGGCGCACATAATCGACAAAGCGCGCCAGCGCCTGTGCCCGGCCGGGGCGGCCAACGAGGCGGCAATGGAGGCCGATCGACAGCATCTTCGGGGCACCGGTCTTGCCCTCTTCATAGAGGCAGTCGAAGCTGTCCTTCAGATAGGCGAAGAACTGGTCACCGCTATTGAAGCCCTGCGGGGTCGCGAAGCGCATGTCATTGGCATCCAGCGTATAGGGGATGATGAGATGATGCCCGCCGGCTGGGTTCGCAATCCAATACGGGAGATCATCGGCATAGGAATCCGATGAATAACGGAACCGCTTTGTCTCCATGACGAGATCGGTGGTGTTCATCGAGCAGCGGCCGGTATACCAGCCGAGCGGCGCAGCGCCGGTCACTTCAGTATGGAGCCGGATCGCTTCCTTGATCTGCGCGCGTTCTTCATCGGGCGACATGCCGCGATGCTCGACCCATTTCAGACCATGCGAGGCGATCTCCCAGCCAGCCTCCTGCATGGCCTTCACCTGATCGGGCGAGCGCTGCAGGGCGGTGGCGACACCATAGACCGTCACCGGCACCTGGCGCGCAGTGAACAGGCGCCATAACCGCCAAAAGCCGGCCCGGGCGCCATATTCATAGATCGATTCCATGTTCCAGTGGCGCTCGCCGGGCCAGGGCTGGGCGCCGACGATTTCCGACAGGAAGGCTTCCGAGGCGGCATCGCCATGGAGGATGTTGTTCTCGCCGCCCTCCTCGTAATTGACGACGAATTGCACGGCGACATAGGCATCACCTGGCCAGCGCGGATCCGGTGTCGTCCGGCCATAGCCCTTAAGATCGCGCGGATAGCCGGTCATGCACGTTCCTCCCTGCGATATAGGTGGCAGTCACCGCCCGGTCGTCGCCCAGGATTGCCAGGGCGAAGAGCACATCTTCCAGCGATTCCGAAAGTGCCGCCCGATCGGCCATGACCGGTGTCGCCTTGGAATCGAGCACGACGATATCCGCCCATTTGCCCGGTTCCAGCGCGCCGATCTCGTCTTCCAGTTTCAGCCGGGCAGCATTGCCGCGCGTCGCCAGCTGGAAGAGCTCGATGGCCGAGGGCTTGTGCCCGGCCAGCATCTGCACCTTATAGGCCTCGCCTAAAGTATGGAGCATGGAATAGCTGGTGCCGCCGCCGACATCGGTGGCGATGCCATAGGCGACCGGCCGTGCCGTCTTGCCAAGATGCGGCATCGACATCAGGCCCGAGCCCAAGAAGGTGTTGGAGGTCGGGCAATGGATGACGGCGCTGCCGGCTTCGTGCAGCACCTGGCATTCGCGCTCCGAGAGATGGATGCCATGGGCAAAGAGGCTGCGATTGCCGACCAGACCGAAACGCTCATAGACGGCGGTGTAATCGGCGTCATCGGGGAAGAGCTTCGCCAGAGCAGCAAGTTCCGGCACACTTTCAGAGAGATGCGTATGTAGCAGCGCTTCCGGCAGATCGCGCAGCAACTGGCCGCAGGCCGCGAGCTGCGCCTCGGTCGAGGTGATGGCGAAGCGCGGCGTGATGGCATAGCGCGCCCGGCCTTTGCCGTGCCAGCGGCGATAGAGCTCTGTCGTATCGCGGGCGGCACTTTCGGGATCGTCGCGCAGATTGGCCGGCGCGTTGCGATCCATCAGGGTTTTGCCGCTGATCAAAGCCATGTTGCGGCGGGCCGCCTCGGTGAAGAGGGCATCGGCGCTGCCTTTATGCACGGTGCAGAAGGCGAGCGCCGAGGTCGTCCCGTGTTGCACCAGGCGATCGAGGAACAAGGACGCCGTCTGTGCCGCATAATCGTGATCGGCATAGCGCGCCTCCTCCGGAAAGGTGAAGCGGTTGAGCCAGTCGAGCAGGTCCTTTCCGGGTGCCGCCAGGATGCGGTATTGCGGATAATGCACATGGGTATCGATGAAGCCCGGCAGGATCAGGCTGTCACCGTAATCGCTTGCTGGCAGGTCTCGAAAGCCAGCGGGTAGGTCAACTGCTGCACCCAGCCAGGCGATCCTGCCCTCCTCGCCGATGACAAGCGCACCCTTGGCCTCATGCCGGCAGCTGCCCGGCTCGGTGCCGAAGGTGACGATCTGGCCGCGCAGAATACGGGTCATGGCGCCACCCGGTCTTCGAGGCGAAAGCGGATGATGCGCTGCACCTGATCGAGCGTGATGGCGAATTCCTCGTCATAGTTCTTGTCGACGCGTTCGGCGAAGGCCGCTAGAATCTGATGCTTGGTGGCCCCCTTCACGGCGAAGATGAAGGGGAAGCCGTAATTCAGCTTGTGCTGATCATTGAACGCGGTGAAGCGGGCGAATTCCTCTGCCGTCAGTGAATCCAGACCGGCGCCACTTTGTTCTCGCGTGGAATCCGGCGTCAGCCTCGCGCGGGTGGCGAGATCGGGATGCGCGCGGATGAGTTCGAGCTGTGCCGTCCGATCTGCCGCGGCGAGACCGTCAATGAAGGCGATGACCATATGGGTCCGGCTCATGAAGGGCCGTTCCCGCGCCGCTGCCTGCGCAACCCAGGGCGAGTGTTCCGCCACGTCACCGAAGGCAGCGATGAATTCGCCCTCGCTCATGGCATTGATATCGGCAATCTGCTGCATCTGTGTTCTGTCTGGTTATTGCTTTGCGATCCAGGCGCCGAGCTTTGCCCGCTCATCCGCCGTCATGCCGCTGACATTGCCGAGCGGCATGGCCGAGCTCTTGACGGCCTGGAGGTCGATCTGTGCCGCGTAGCGGTGGATCTCTTCCAGGGTCTCCAGTTTGACGCCTTTCGGCGCCTCGGCAAAGCCGGCCCGGGTCGGCTTCTCGGCATGGCACATGATACAGCGCGCCTGGGTGATGGCGAGCACGTCGTTATCGCTGACGGCGATATTGACCGGTGCCTTGAAGACGGGCGCCGTCACCACGATCGCGGCGAAGAGCATGACGAAGATGAGGCCGAGTGCCCAAGCAAGGCTGCGCACCGAATCGCCCACTTCATGGCGCATCAGGAAATGCCGGGCAGAGGCGCCGCCGATGACGATGAGACCGACGATCAGCCAGGCCTGGGGATGGTTGGTGATCATCGGATAATGATTCGAGACCATCATCACCAGGACCGGCAGGGTGAGATAGGTATTGTGCACCGAGCGCTGCTTGCTGACGGCACCCAGCGCGGGATCCGGCTTCTCGCCGGCCACCAAAGCCGCGGTGATCTTGCGCTGGTTGGGGATGATCACCATGAAGACATTGGCCGCCATCATGGTGCCGATGAAGGCGCCGACATGGATGAGGGCGCCGCGGCCGGAAAAGATATGGGTGAAACCATAAGCCGCCGCCAGGATCAGCACGAAGACAGCGACCGCCAATACCGTCGTGTTGCGCCCCAGCGCCGAGCGGCAGAGCTGGTCATAGACGATCCAGCCGATCACCAGGCTGACGACGGAGATGCCGATCGCCTGCCAGGGGGTGAGCGCCAGCACGCCGGGATCGATCAGGAAGGAACTGGCATTGACGTAATATTGCACGATCAGCAGCAGGAAGCCGCTCACCCAGGTGAGATAGGCCTCCCATTTGAACCAGACGAGATCGGGCGGCATCTCAGCCGGCGCCACCAGATATTTCTGCACATGATAGAAGCCGCCGCCATGGACTTCCCAGGCCTCGCCATAGACGCCTTGCGGCAGAGCGGCGCGGCGCTTCAGGGAAAGATCGAGGGCGATGAAATAGAACGAGGTGCCGATCCAGGAAATGCCGGCCACCATATGTCCCCAACGGATCAGCAGATTGAGCCAATCAACAAGAAACGATGTCATCCGGCCCGATCCCTGACCTTCTGGTGAAATGAAATGACTGATCCGTCAGTGCTGCCGGTTGCCCGCACCTCCTCGGCACGGATCAGCAGTTGCGCGGCGATCGCCGCGGCAATCGCCGCCGGATGCTTCGAACGGATCGTAGTCAGGCCGACCGGGCAGACCAGAGCGTCGATGCGAGCGGGATCGATACGTTCCTCGCGCAGGCGATGCAGGAAACGCGCCCGCTTGGTGGCGCTGCCGATCAGGCCGACATAAGCGAGATCCGGCTGGCGCAAGGCAGCCGCCGTCAGATCGTAGTCCAGAGCATGGCTATGGGTCATGATGAGAACGAAACTGCCCTGCTCCGCTGCCGTCATGACAGCGGCCGGATCATCGGCGACGACCGCCGTGACAGTGGATGGCAGGGCCAGCCCATCGAAGCAATCAGCGCGGCTGTCGACCCAGGTGATATCGAGCGGCAGGGCAGCCGCAACCAGCGAGGTCTCCGTCAGCGGCGCCAAGGCGGCGATGACGGCGCGGCCCACATGCCCGGCGCCGAACAGATAAAGGCGGCCCCGCCGCTCGCCGAAATGCTCGATGAAATCGGGTGCGACGATGCGGCCGGTCAGCATGAATTTGCCGGCGGCCTCCCGCTCCGCCATCGCAGTGATCCTGGCCCGGTCGGTCTGGCGGAAGACCTCCGTCACGATCTCGATGCGCCCACCGCAGCATTGGCCGAGATCCGGCCCCAAAATCTGCACCTGATGCAAGGGGTCGTTAGCATGCGTAACAGCCGCTAGCCGGCTGCGTGCCAGCTGCATCGCTTCCCATTCCAGATTGCCGCCGCCGATCGTGCCGATGACGTCATCCGCCGTCACCACCATGCGGGCACCGGCCTCGCGCGGTGTCGAACCGAAGACGCGCACAACGGAGACCAGCGCCGCGTTTTCGGCACGCTCGACTGCCCGCAGGAGACTGGCCCAGATCAGCATGGTTTGCGCCTCATCATTGCCGCGCCCCTCACGGTTGTACCGCCTGCACCGCGCGCAGGATCGTTTCCGGCGTCGCCGGCGCATCGAGCGGCGGCACGACACCCGGCCGCAAGCTGGCGATCGCGTTCATCACCGCTACCCAGACCGAGATCGGCAGCATCAGCGGCGGCTCGCCCACGGCCTTCGAGCGGTAGATCGTATCGGCGCGGTTGCCGCCGCCATCGAACAACTTGACGCGGAAATCTGCCGGCACGTCCGAGGCACAGGGGATCTTATAGGTCGATGGCGCATGGGTGCGCAGCCGGCCCTTGGCATCGAAGACCAGTTCCTCGGTCGTCAGCCAGCCCATGCCCTGGACGAAGCCGCCCTCGATCTGGCCGATATCGATGGCCGGATTGAGCGAATGCCCGACATCATGCAGGACATCGACCCGGTCGACCCGCATTTCGCCGGTCAAGGTGTCGATCGTCACCTCGCTGCAGGAAGCGCCGTAAGCGAAATAGAAGAACGGATTGCCGGTCGCCTTGTTGCGGTCCCACGTGATGTTGGGGGTCGCATAATAGCCGGTCGAAGAGAGTGATATCCGCGCCAGATGCGCCTTCTTGGCGAGATCGGGGAAGCTGATCGCATGATTGCCGGAAATGACCTGGTTCCCGGCAAAGAGGATGCTGTCCTTGTCGACACCCCATTCCCGGGCGATCAGCTCGATCATGCGGCCCTTGATGACTCCGGCCGCATTGCGTGCCGCCATGCCGTTGAGGTCGGAGCCCGATGAGGCCGCTGTCGGCGAGGTGTTGGGAACCTTGCCGGTGGTGGTCGCCGTGATGCGGACATGGTCGATGGGAATGCCGAATTCCTCGGCCACCACCTGCGCCACCTTGATATAGAGCCCCTGCCCCATCTCCGTGCCGCCATGATTGAGATGCACCGAGCCGTCGGTATAGACATGGACCAGGGCGCCGGCCTGGTTGAGATGGGTCAGGGTGAAGGAGATGCCGAACTTGACCGGGGTCAAGGCGAGGCCCTTCTTCAGCAGCCGGTTCGCCGCATTGAAGGCGGTGATCGCTTCACGCCGGGCGCGGTAACCGGATGTCGCCTCCAGCTCGGCAATCACCTCGGGGGCGATATTGTCCGGCACCTTCATGCCATAGGGCGTCACATTGCGGCCGCGGCCATAGAGATTGGCCTTGCGCACATCCAGCGGGTCACGCCCCAGCCGGATGGCGATCGCCTCCATCATGCGCTCGGAGAAGACCATGCCCTGGGGCCCGCCGAAGCCGCGGAAGGCGGTGTTGGAAACGGTATTAGTGCGCAGGCGCCGCGAGAGAATGCTGACCGCCGGATAATAATAGCTGTTATCGGCATGGAACATGGTGCGGTCATTAACGCCCATGGAGAGATCGGCCGAATAGCCGCAGCGGCTGAGGAAGGTGACATCGACTGCCGATAGCCGGCCCTTCTTGTCGAAGCCGGCCGCGTAATTGATCCGCATGTCATGGCGTTTGCCGGTCATGATCATGTCGTCATCGCGGTCGAGCCGGCACTTCACCGGATGCCCGGTGACATGCGCGCCCAAAGCCGCAAGAGCCGCCCATTGCGCCGCCTGGCTTTCCTTGCCGCCGAAACCGCCGCCCATGCGCCGGCATTCCGTCGTCACCCGCGCCTCCGGCACATGCAGCATCTTGGCGACGCAATGCTGCACCTCGCTCGGATGCTGGGTCGAGGTATAGACAATCATGCCACCCTGCTCGTCCGGCATGGCAAAGGCGACCTGGCCTTCGAGATAGAAATGTTCCTGGCCACCGACGAGGAAGCTTTCCTCGATCCGCTGCGGCGCCGCGGCCAGGGCCGCTGCCACATCACCGTGTCCGAATTGAAAGGGCGGCAGGATGTCCTCGGTCCGCATGGCGACGGCGTCATCGACGCTGATCGCCGGCCGCTGCTGATCGATCTCGATCCGGGCCAGCCGTGCCGCCTGCCGCGCCGCATCGCGTGTTTTCGCCACCACTGCGAAAACCACCTGGCCATGGAAGAAGATCTCGCCCTCGGCGAAGATCGGGTCATCGCCGGCATTCGGGCTGCAGTCATTCTTGCCGGGGATATCCGCCGCTGTCAGTACGGCGACGACATCCGGCGCCTGGCGCACGGCGGAAAGATCCAACGACTTGATCCGGCCACGGGCGCCGTCCAATGCGTAGCCGGGTGCCACATGCAAGGTGCCTTCCGACTCGCGCATGTCATCGATATAGATGGCGGAACCCCGGACATGCAGCACGGCACTATCATGGGCAAGGGCGAGGCCGACCGATTGCCGCTGGCGTGACGCGGATGATACCTTGCGCCCCATCTCAGGCCACCCGCATCGCATTTTCCCGGTGGCCGACGATCCGGCTATCTGTGGTCGCGAGGCCGGCCGCTTCGATCAAGGCCTTGCGCAAGAGTGCCCGAGCGGCGGTGAGCCGATACGCGGCAGAGGCGCGCATGTCGGCGATCGG
>DATMUQ010000209.1:0-13952 GCA_035563795.1 Terriglobales bacterium
CCGCTCCTGGTGCAGGATTGGCAGCTTTTCGAAAAGCACGCGCATTTCAACCGGGAGCGCATTCCCGAGCGCGTCGTGCACGCCAAGGGCTCGGCGGCCTATGGCTCGCTGACGATCACCGGCGACATCTCGCGCTACACCAAGGCCGGCGCCTTGCAGCCGGGGGCGAAGTCGGCGTGCTTCCTGCGCTTTTCGACGGTGGCGGGCGAGAAGGGCGCCGCCGATGCCGAGCGCGATGTGCGCGGTTTCTCGCTCAAATTCTATACCGATGAGGGCAACTGGGATCTGGTCGGCAATAACACGCCGGTCTTCTTCATCCGCGACCCGCTGAAATTCCCCGATTTCATCCACACGCAGAAGCGCGACCCCGCCACCAATCTGCGCAGTCCCAATGCTGCGTGGGACTTCTGGTCGCTGCATCCCGAGAGCCTGCACCAGGTGACGATCCTGATGAGCGATCGCGGCTTGCCTCGGAATTATCGCGAGATCAATGGCTATGGCAGCCATACCTTCAGCCTGATCAATGCGCAGAATGAGCGCTTCTGGGTGAAGTTCCACTTCAAGTCGATGCAGGGCATCACCTATTACACCGATGCCGAAGCCGGCGGCGTGGTTGCCAACGACCGTGAATCGGCGCAGCGCGATCTCTATGACCAGATCGAGGGCGGCAACTTCCCGCGCTGGCATATGCGCATCCAGGTGATGCCGGAACAGGATGCGCTGACCTATCGCATCAATCCCTTCGACCTGACCAAGGTCTGGCCGCACAAGGATTATCCGCTGATCGATGTCGGCATCCTGGAGCTTAACCGCAATCCGCAGAACTATTTCGCCGAGGTCGAGCAGGCGGCGATGAATCCGGCCAATGTAGTGCCGGGCATCGGCTTCTCGCCCGACAAGATGCTGCAGGGCCGTTTGTTCTCCTATGGCGATACCCAGCGTTATCGTCTCGGCGTCAATCACAGCCAGATCCCCGTCAACGCGCCGCGCTGCCCGTTCCACAATGTGCATCGTGACGGCTTGATGCGGGTCGACGGCAATAATGGCGCTGGCCCGAACTATCAGCCCAATACCGTCGGCGGCCCGGTCGATGATCGGCGCTATAACGAACCACCACTGGCCCTGACGGGTGCTGCCGATCATTTCGATCATCGGGTCGACAGCGATTACTACAGCCAGGCCGGCGATCTGTTCCGACTGATGACACCCGACCAGCAGCAGCGCCTGTTCGGTAATATCGGTCGGTCGCTGGGAGGTGTGACCCGGCGCGATATCCAGATCCGCCAGATCAAGCACTTCTACCAGGCCGATCCCGCTTATGGTGCCGGCGTGGCCGTTGCCTTAGGCATCGACTTGAAGAGCGAAGTGCTGACCGAAGCGGCTGAATAACACATCGCAGTCATCATTCTTTCGGCCCGCCTGGCGGTGGCATCACTGTCCGGCGGGCCGTTTGTTGTTGTGACGCAGCGGTGAGGCACCGGCGGATATCCAGGCATCTTGCTTTTGCCGGCACAGCGCCCAGACTGTGGCGTATTACCGAGCAGCTCGAAGACGCTAAGGGGGTGTCCATGACCAATATTGCGGATGCGCGCGCAGGCGCCGTTGCCAATGTCCTGTCGCAGTCGGATCTCGAATTGTTGCAGCAGTTGCGACAGGATCGCGGAACGCGGGAGATACCGACGCCGCACGTGCCGCGAACCGTGGGAGAGCGGGTTTCCGATGTCGTCGCTGCCACGGTGGGATCCTGGCGTTTCATCATCATCCAGAGCATCCTGCTGGTGATCTGGATCATCCTCAATGTGCTGGCCTGGCAATATCGCTGGGATCCCTATCCCTTCATCCTGCTCAACCTGGCGCTCTCCTTTCAGGCTGCCTATACGGCGCCGATCATCATGATGAGCCAGAATCGCCAGGCGGCGATCGACCGGCAGAATCAGGAAAGCGATTACGAGATTAATCGCAAGGCCGAGTTGGAGATCGAACTCCTGCATCAGAAGATCGACCTGCTGCGCAGCCAAGAGATTGAGCGACTGATCCGCATCATCGACGAATTGGCGCAACGCCTGCCGGCGGCGCGCTAACAGTGCGCTGCGTTCGGTCAAGCGAAGAGGGAAGGCAGTAGTCTCTAAAAAACTGGAAGTAAGATGCCCATGGAGAGGATCGGGGTCTCTCCATGGGCAAGGGATGATGCAGTTGTCAGGGAGAAAGTCGACGAACCGCCCAGTTGTTGTATTGCAAATGAGAATTATTTGCAAATAGAAAAATCTCTTGCCAGCGAGCGACAGTTCGCCGCGGCGTGATCGCCGTCTTCCGGGACGTGTTGCCGGAGAATCTCATCCAGGATTTTTCCTGTGCGAGCCAGGCGAACCGCCTGTCGCAACCCCGGTACCGCACCGGGAACAGGCACGAATCGCGGGCGTGCCCTGCCGCAATCGCGGCACGCCATGACGTTGCCATGATGACGTTGTGAGGGGGTGCGTGATAGGGTCGGCTCATGACGCGTCACGATCATATTGCCGACCTCCAGGTCGAGGAAATTCCCCTGGCGAACCTGCCGGCCGATCCCATGGCCTGGGTCAATGCCTTTGCCGATCTGCCGGGCCTCGTCTTTCTCGACAGTGCCCGGCCCGGCGGCGCGCTTGGTCGCTATTCCTTTCTCGCGGCTGACCCGATTCACCTGATCGAGGCCAAGAACGGCGATGTTGTCATCGATGGCGCGCCGGTCGCCGGCGATCCCTTCGCTGCCGCCAAGATCCTGCTCGATCGCTACCGACTGCCGCATCGGGCCGACCTGCCGCCGTTCCAGACCGGCCTTGCCGGTTATTTTGGCTATGACCTGCGTCATCACCTGGAGCGCCTGCCGCCGCACGCCGTCGATGACCAGCCATTCCCGGATCTGCTGCTCGGCTTTTATGACGTCGTCATCGCCATCGATCATGTGGCGCAGCGTTGCATCATCATGTCGAGCGGCTTCCCGACGACGGGTGACGAGCGCGGCCGGCGCGCACGACAGCGTTTGGCAGCGACGGTGGCGCGGTTGCGCGCGGCATCCACGCCGACACTTGCCACCGGCTGGTCGGTCGCGGCGAAGCCCGATCTGCCGCGCGACCGGGTCGAGGCCATGGTCCGTCGCACCATCGACTATATCGAGGCCGGCGATATCTATCAGGCCAATATCACCCATCGCTTCCGCGCGACCCTGCCGGCGGAGCTCGACCGGCTCTCGCTCTATGACGCGCTGCGGCGGCGCAATCCGGCGACCTTTGCCGCTTATCTCGACTTCGGCGAGATCGCCATCCTCTCCTCGTCGCCGGAACGCTTCCTCAAATTGCGGCTGGAGGCAGATGGCAGTGCCGTCGTGGAGACGCGCCCGATCAAGGGCACGCGACCCCGTGGAACCACGGTGGCGGAGGATACGGCCGAGGCCGCGCGGCTGCTGGCGAGCGAGAAGGATCGCGCCGAGAACCTGATGATCGTCGATCTGTTGCGCAACGACATCAGCCGGGTCAGCGCCATCGGTTCGGTGAAGGTGCCGGTGCTTTTCGGCCTTGAAAGCTATGCGACCGTTCATCATCTGGTATCTGTAGTAACCTCGCGTCTGTTGCCAGATCGCGACGCCGTGGACCTTCTGCGGGCCAGTTTCCCCGGCGGTTCGATTACCGGTGCCCCAAAGATCAGGGCGATGGAGATCATTGCCGAATTGGAGCCCAATCGCCGCGGGCCTTATTGCGGCTCAATCGGCTATCTCGGTGCCGATGGCTCGATGGATACCAGCATCGTCATCAGAACCTATTGCCTGACCGGTCGCGATCTCAGCTTCCAGGTGGGCGGCGGCATCGTTGCCGATTCCGATCCGGCTGCTGAATATGACGAGACCTTGGACAAGGCCCGGGCGCTGCTGGAAACCTTGCGCGACGGAGCCGAAGAGCCGACCATCTCGGGCACCGGCACAGGTGCCAATGGGACGGCGGCATGACGTCACGCGCCAAAGTCGGTGACAAATCCGACACTGACATGCTGTGGTATGACGGGCATCTGGTTGCCCGCAAGCAGCTTCGCCTCGATCCGGGTGACCGCGGCCTGTTGCTGGGCGACGGCATCTTCGAGACCCTGCTGGCGGTCGAAGGCTTGATCGAGCATCAAGACCTGCACCTCCAGCGGCTGCGCAACAGCGCGACCATGCTGGGCATCCCGTTGCCTTATGACGCTGGCAGCATGGGGGATGGACTGACGGCTCTGCTGGCGGCAACCCGTCTGACCGCAGGGCTGGCGGCGATCCGTATCACGCTGACCCGCGGGCCCGGCCGCCGCGGCTTGTTGCCGCCGGATGCACCGGAACCGCATCTCCTGATGACGGCCGTCGCCTATCATCCGCCGGTGGAGGAAAGCTTCGCCGCCCGCATCGTTGCCATCCGGCGCAACGAAGGCTCGCCCTTGTCGCGCATCAAGAGCCTCAATTATCTCGATAATGTGCTCGCCCTGCAGGAGGCGATCGCCGGCGGGGCCGATGAAGCCTTGCTGCGCAACAATGCCGGCCAGATCTGCGGCGGCAGTCGCAACAACCTTTTTGTGGTGCGCGGCGGCTATCTGGTGACGCCACCGATTGCCGATGGCGTGCTGGATGGCATCAAGCGCCGGGTGATCCTCGATTGCGCCCGCAAGATCGGCTGCCCGGTTGCCGAGCAGTCACTGTCGCCGATGGATCTCCTCACCGTCGATGAAGCCTTTTTCAGCAACAGCCTGATGGGCATCAAGCCGGTGCATCGGATCGATGAACGGGTGCTGGCGAAGGGGCCGGTGACGCAGGTCCTGGCAGAGGCGCTGGCGGCGGTCCAGTAGCGGTCTATTCCTGTTCCAGCGCCATCTGCGCTTCCAGCCAAGCCTCTTCGGCTTCGTCCAAGCGCTGCCGAACCTCGGCATGCTTACGCTGCCATTCTGCAACCTGCTCGGCGGGACCGTTGTAAAGCACGGGGTCGGCCAGCTTGGCCTCGATCAGCTTCAATGCCTGGGTGAACTTCTCCACCGCCAGGCCTGACTGCTCGACATTGCGCTTCTGCTGGTTTTTGCCGGACTTGCCACCACCCTTGGCGCCGGCTTCCTTCGGTGCAGCGTCACCGCTCTGTTCCTTGCGCTTGGCGCTGCGGTTCTCGGCATTGCCGCGATTGGGCGCCGCGCGATTGCCGCCGCTTTCCAGGAGATGCCGGTAATCGTCGAGATCGCCATCGAAGGACTTGCAGGTCCCGTTCTTGACCAGCCAGAGGCGGTCGACGGTGAGTTCGATCAAGGTTGGGTCATGGCTGATCAGCACCACAGCACCGGCGAAATCATTGATGGCGTCCACCAGCGCGCGGCGTGAATCGATATCGAGATGGTTGGTCGGCTCGTCGAGCAGCAGGATATTGGGCGCGCTATAGCTCATAAGGGCGAGCAGCAGCCGCGCCTTTTCGCCGCCGGAGAGATTGGCGATCTTGGTATCGACCTTGTCGACGCCGAAATCGAAGCGGCCGAGATGGGCGCGGCATTGCTGCGGCGTCAGTTTCGGTGCCGCACGGCCCATGGTCAGCAAGGGCGTCGATTGCATGTCAAGCTCATCGGCCTGATGCTGGGCAAAATAGCCGACACGCAGCTTCGAGGAACGGCGGATAGTACCGCTCATCGCTTCCAGGCGTCCTGCCAGCAGCTTCACGAAGGTCGATTTGCCATTGCCATTGGCACCCAGGAGCGCGATGCGGTCGTCGGGATCGAGCCTGAGATCGAGATTGCGCAGGATCGGCTTGCCCGGCTCATAGCCGACATCGACATGATCGATGGTGATCAGCGGCGGCGCCAGCTCGACCGGCTCCGGGAAATCGAAAACGATCGCATGATCCTCGACTGCGGCGGTGATGGGCGGCAGCTTGGCGATTGCCTTCAGGCGCGATTGCGCCTGCCGCGCCTTGCTCGCCTTGTAACGGAAGCGGTCGACGAAAGCCTGCATATGCTTACGCTGCGCTTCCTGCTTGGCGGAGGTGGCGGCCATCAGCGCCATCTTCTCGGCGCGGGTCTTCTCGAAGGTGTCGTAATTGCCGCCATAGACCGTGAGCTTGTTCTCGGCGAGATGCACGATGCGCTCAGCCACCTTGTTCAGGAGCTCGCGGTCATGGCTGACCATCAGGATGGTATGCGGGTAGCGGCGGAGATATTCCTCCAGCCACAAGGTCGCTTCGAGGTCGAGATGGTTGGTCGGCTCGTCGAGCAGCAGCAAATCGGGCGCCGAGAACAGCACCGCGGCGAGGGCAACACGCATGCGCCAGCCGCCGGAGAAATCGGAACAGGGGCGGGCCTGGGCCTCGGCATCGAAACCGAGGCCGGCGAGAATTTCGGCCGCCCGCGATGGCGCCGCATGGGCGTCGATATCGACCAGCCGGTGATGGATCTCGGCGATCCGGTTGGGGTCAGTGGCGTGTTCCGCTTCATCCAACAGCGCGGTGCGCTCCGTATCAGCCGCGAGCACGGTATCGAGCAGACTCTCGGGGCCGCTCGGTGCTTCCTGGGAAAGCATGCCGATCCGCGCGCGCCCGGCCATGCGGATGTCACCGGCATCGGCGTGCAACTGGTTGGTGATCAACTTCAGCAGGGTCGATTTGCCGGTGCCGTTGCGGCCGACCAGCCCCGCCTTCTGCCCGGCAGCCAGGGTCAGGCTGGCCTGGTCGAGAATGGTACGGCCGGCGATGCGGTAGGTGAGGTCAGTGATGGTCAACATGATATGGAGCGCCGCGTAAAAGGCCGGGAAAATTGGTTAACGAGCGAATTGTTGCATTGCAATGGCAGGATTGCGGCAGCGGCCCGAACTCTATATAAGCCAGCGCCAGTTTCGCAATGAGGAGTCTTACGACCATGGCCACCGAACGTACTTTTTCGATCCTGAAGCCCGACGCCACCCGCCGCAACCTGACCGGCAAGATCAATGCCGTCATTGAAGCCGCCGGTCTGCGCATCGTCGCCCAGAAGCGCGTCCAGCTGTCCAAGGCCCAGGCCGAGAAGTTCTACGAAGTCCATGCCGCCCGTCCGTTCTACAATGATCTGGTCTCGTTCATGACCAGCGGCCCGGTCGTCGTGCAGGTGCTGGAAGGCGAGAACGCCATCACCAAGTATCGTGATGTCATGGGCGCCACCAACCCGGCCAATGCCGCCGCTGGCACCATCCGCAAGGAATTCGCGGAATCGATCGAGGCCAATTCGGTCCATGGCTCGGATTCGCCGGACAATGCCAAGATCGAGATCGCTTACTTCTTCAGCGGCCTCGAACTGGTCGGCTGAGCTGACGATCTGCGTCCGGGCTGATAAAGCCGGGATAAGCAAAAGGCGCCGGAGCGATCCGGCGCCTTTTTTGTTGTCATCCCGGAGTCATTTAAAGGTCAGAGCCATCAAAAGCTCCGGGGATGGCCGATGCCGTCAGATGATGAAATACAGCGCGAAGATGGTCACGGCCGCGACGCCGATGCTGCCCCAGAGCAGCAGACGGCAAAAACCGTTCCAGGTCTCTTGGCGATTGGCCAAAATCTGATCATTGATCGATGACGACATCGGAAGGCTCCCAAATTGCATAGCAAGATGAGGCTTTTTAACTTAGGGCGACAGCCCTGGCAATCCCGACGGCAACCGGCGGGCGATGGGCCCTACCACCGGGGCGGTAATTTCTCCCCGACCCGCCGCGGCTAAGGGGCGGGCGCCGGGTTGATCAGGCAAGCGCCTGCATCACCGGCCTGTTCCACCACGGCAATCTCACCGTCGACCCGCACCTTGCCGGCGGCAATCAGTCGCAGGGCCTGGGGATAGAGCTGGTGTTCGGCAGCCAGGACCCGGTTTGCGAGGAGATCCGGCGTGTCGCCGGCCAGGACCGGCACGGCGGCCTGGGCGATGATCGGGCCGGTATCCATTTCCGGCCGTACGAAATGCACCGTGCAACCATGCAGTTTCAGGCCGCGCTTGATCGCCCGCTCATGGGTATGCAGGCCCTTGAGTGCCGGCAGGATGGCGGGGTGGATATTGATCATGCGGTCACGCCAGGCATGGATGAAATCATCGGTCAGCAGGCGCATGAAGCCAGCCAAAGCGATGAAAGTCGCACCGGTGCTGCGGACCTTCGCATCCATCGCCGCGTCGAAGCTGGCGCGGTCAGCGAAGCCTTTGTGATCGATGATCGCGGTCGGCACGCCGGCCTGTTCGGCGCGGGCGAGGCCGGCGGCATCCGGGCGGTTCGACAGTACCAGCACGATCTCGATCGGACTGCCGACGACACGCGGTCCGAATTCATCCAGGATCGCCTGCAGGTTGCTCCCGCGACCGGAAATCAGCACGGCAAGGCGCAGCTTTTCCGTCATCGCGCGCCGACCCTGACCAAGGCCGTCAGGCCCAGCTGCCAGTATTGTTGACAACGCAGCCCGGCGCATCCTTGGTGCGGGCGCCGATCTGGCCGATGCGATGCACCGTTTCGCCGGCACCCTGCAGCACCTTGGCGACTGCATCGGCGCGGTCCGGCGCGACGACCAGGATCATGCCGATGCCGCAATTGAAGGTGCGGCTCAGTTCATGGGCGTTGATGCCGGCAGTCTTGGCCAGCCAATGGAAGACCGGCGGCAAGCTCCAGGCGCCGGCATCGATCACGGCCTGCAGATCACCCGGCAACACGCGCGGAATATTCTCCAGAAGACCGCCGCCGGTGATATGCGCCAGGGCCTTGACGGCACCGGTCTCGCGGATCGCCGCGAGGCAGCTCTTCACATAGATGCGGGTCGGCGTCAGCAGTGCGGCGCCGAGCTTCTGGCCCTTGGCGAAGGGGGCCTCGGCGTCATAGCCGAGACCGGCGCGCTCGACCACCTTGCGCACCAGGGAATAGCCGTTGGAATGCACGCCGCTGGAAGCAAGGCCAAGGATCACATCGCCGCTGGCCACGGTATCGCCGGTAATTGCCTGGCCGCGTTCGACAGCACCAACGGCAAAGCCGGCGAGGTCGTAATCGCCACCGGCATACATGCCGGGCATTTCCGCCGTCTCGCCGCCGATCAGCGAGCACCCCGCCTGATGACAGCCTTCGGCGATGCCCTTGATGATGGCGGTGCCGGCCGCGACATCGAGCTTGCCGGTCGCATAATAATCGAGGAACAGCAGCGGTTCAGCACCCTGGACGACGAGGTCGTTGACGCACATGGCGACGAGATCGATGCCGACCGTGTCATGATGATTGGCGTCGATGGCGACCTTCAGCTTGGTGCCGACGCCGTCGGTGGTGGAAACCAGGATGGGATCGTTGAAGCCAGCGGCCTTGAGATCGAAAAACGCACCGAATCCGCCGAGGCCGGCTGCGGTTCCGCGCCGCGCCGTGGCCTTGGCCAAGGGCTTGATGGCTTCGACAAGGGCATTGCCGGCATCGATATCGACCCCGGCATCGCGATAGGTCAGACCGTCGCCAGCCTTGCCGGCTCCGCTGCTGCTTGCGCCGCTGGTTATGGCATCCTCCATGGTTTCGGGCTATAAGGCTTCGGGCTGGACAATACTGGTTTCAGGGCGGTTTGCAATGGGTCTGACATATGTCGCGGGACGGGAAAAAGACGGCACGAATCGGCCGTCTCGGCGGCAATCCGGGCGTTTCCGGCTATGTTCCGGCTGGCTGTTGCTGGCGCTGCTGGCGGCGGTGCCGGGCGGTCTCGCCATAGTCGCGCCCACCCCGGCCCTGGCGCAGCAAGCCGATGTCTACAGCGCCAGCGGCATCACCGTCGATCTCACCGGCGATATCGCGACCTTGCGCGACCAGGCCCTGCAGCAAGGCCAGCGTCTGGCCCTGCAGAAGGTGCTGAGCGATATCGCGCCGCCGGACAAGGTGTCCGGCATTGCCTTGCCGGATGATGCGACGATCGGCCGTTGGGTCCAGGACTTCCAGATCGAGGACGAGAAGGCCTCGGCGACGCATTACATCGGCCGCTTCACCTTCCGCTTTGCCGCCCAGCCGATCCGCGATTTCCTGGCCGAGAAGGGCATCGATTTTGCCCAGGCGCCCGCCAAGAAAATGCTGGTGGTGCCGATCTTCACCGACGAGACCGGCACCAGCGTGCTGTGGAGCCCGAACAATCAGTGGCTGCATGCCTGGACCACTCGTCCCTCGGCGGATGGATTGGTGCCGATCGTGGCGCCCAATGGCGATCTCGACGACAGCAACGCCATCACGGCGACACAGGCACTGGCCGGCGATCAGGGCCGCCTTTCCGCTTTGGCCCAGCGTTATGGTGCCGGCGATATTCTCGTCACCGAGGCCAAGCTCTCGGCGGCTGGCGCAGATGGCAAGCGCAATCTCAGCATCGCGGTGACCCAATACAGCGTCGATGGCACCAAGACCTACAAGGATTCCATCACCGGCGATGCCAATTCCGTGGACCAGATGATGGCCGAGGGCGTCGATCACGTCTCCGGCCTGGTGGGGCAATCCTGGAAATCGCAGAATCTGCTCAATCCCAACCAGCAGAACGAGCTGACCCTCGAAGTGCCGCTCGATAATCTCAAGCAGTGGATCGAGGTGAAGAAGCGGTTGGCTGGCGTCAATCTGCTGCGCGGGGTCCGGTTGGTCAGCCTGAAGCCTTCCGAAGCGGTGCTCGACATCACCTATCTCGGCGCTGCCGATCAGCTGACCCGCAGTCTGGCGCAGAACGGTCTGACGCTGACCGATACTGGTGGCGATACCGGCACGCTCTCTTTGGCCACCGGTACCGCGCCGGCACCGGATCAGCAGCAACCAGCACCGGGAGCGCCGGCACCGGCAGCACCGGCGGCCCCTGCACCGGGCGATCAGCCGGCAGTTTCCGATCAACCGGCGGTTCCGCAGTGACGACCAGTCAGCAGCTGCGGATCTGGCTCGTCACCTTTGCTGTCTTCATCGTCCTGCTGGTCCTGCTGCGCGGGATCCTGCTGCCTTTCGTTGTCGGCATGGCGATCGCGTATTTCCTCGATCCGGTCTGCGACATGCTGGAACGCTGGGGCTTGTCGCGGCAATGGGCGACGGCGGTCGTCACCCTGCTCTTCGTGGTACTGGTGGTCGTCCTCCTGGTCTCGATCGTTCCGGTCCTGCTGCAGGAGCTGACGGATTTCCTCTCCAGCCTGCCTGACCTGTTGAAACAGGCGCAGAAGCGCCTCATTCCGCTCTATCAGTCGATGCGCTGGCGCCTGCACCTGCCGGCGCTGGCGGAACTCAATAACATGATCCAGGACCGGCTTGGCAGCGCAGTGACCTGGCTTGCCCAGGCCTTGCAGGAGCTGCTCGGCCGCAGCCTCGCTTTGGCCAGCCTGCTCTCCCTCGTCTTCATCACGCCGGTGGTGACCTTCTACCTGCTGCGCGACTGGGACCTGCTGGTCGGCCGGATCGATAGCCTGCTGCCGCGACCGCATGCGGCAACGATCCGGGCGCAGATGGTCGAGGTCGACCGCACGCTCGCTGGCTTCGCCCGTGGCCAGGCGATGGTCTGTCTCATTCTGGCTGTCTATTATGCCAGCGCGCTGGCGGCGCTCGGCTTGCCTTTCGGCGTGGTGGTGGGCGTTGCGTCGGGGATCCTGACCTTCATCCCTTATGTTGGTGCGACCACCGGGGCTGTCATCAGCATCGCCATCGCGCTGGCGCAGTTCGAGGATTGGACCCAGACCCTTCTCGTGATCGGCGTGTATCTGCTTGGCTCGGTGCTGGAAGGCAATGTGCTGACGCCGAAACTGGTTGGCGACCGCGTCGGCCTGCATCCGGTCTGGATCATCTTCGCCTTGCTGGCCGGCGGCACCCTGTTCGGTTTCCTCGGTCTGCTGCTCGCGGTGCCGATGGCGGCGGCACTGGGCGTGCTGGTGCGCTTTACCATCCGCAACTATCTCGGCAGCAGCCTTTATCAAGGCGTGCCCGGCGACACTGATGTGCCGCCGCCGCCCAGCAACGACTGAGCGCGGCCACCCATGGCGCAATTGGCCCTCGATCTGCAGTTCAGGCCGGCCCTCGGCCGCAATGATTTCGTCGTCTCCGACAGCAATCGCGATGCCGTCACCTGGCTCGATCGCTGGCCGGATTGGCCCAACCGCATCCTGGCGATCCACGGTCCTGCCGGCTGCGGCAAGACCCATCTTGCCCATGTCTGGCAGACCCGGTCGGGGGCACGCTTCGTGACCGAGATCGATGCCGCGCAGCTGGAAGCGGGCGCTGCGGTGATCCTCGACGAACCGGCGGTGACGGCCCCGGCCACCGATCATCCGGATGACCGGCAAACCGCTTTGTTCCATTTCCTCAACCGGCTGCGGGAACTCCAGGGATCGCTGCTGCTGCTGCATCGTGAGGCGCCGGCGCGCTGGCCGGTCGAGCTGCCGGATCTCGCCTCGCGCCTGGCTGCAATTCCGGCCATCGCCGTGGCGGAACCCGATGACACGCTTCTGGCCGCGGTGCTGAGCAAGCATTTTGCCGACCGGCAGCTGACGGTCGGTGATGACGTGATCGATTTCCTGGTGCGGCATATCGAACGCGATTTTACCGCTGCGGCGACCGCAGTCACTGTGATCGATCAGGCGGCCCTCTCCAGCCGCCGTCGCATCACTTTGCCGCTGGTCCGCCAGGTCTTGGCCGAGCGGCCATCCGAGGACTGAGCGCGCCGAGATGGCCGCGGCTCAGCGGCGAAAGCCGTAGCGGTCGATGATGAAGTCGGCGATGGCGCCGATATCGTTGAGATCGAGCACCCGCAAAGCGATTTCCGGTACCGGGCCATCCGACAGGATGGCGACAAAGCTGGGGTCTTGGGCGGAGAGCAGGGACTTGCCGAGTTCCCGCCGGAAGATTTCCAGCTTGTCATGCGGCTCCCGCTTGAACCCTTCGATCAGCAGCAGGTCGACCGGCGTCATATGCCGCATCAGATCGGCGGCGCTGGGCTCTTCCTCGTGCCGCAGCTCATGCATCAAAGCCCAGCGATGGGCTGAGGCAACCAGCACCTCGGTGGCACCGGCTTCGCGATGGCGATAGGAGTCCTTGCCCGGCGTGTCGACGTCAAAGGCATGATGCGCATGCTTGATGGTGGAGACCTTGAGTCCACGCCCCACCAGCTCCGGAACCAGCTTGACGATCAGTGTGGTTTTGCCGGCACCGCTCCAACCGGCCAGGCCGAGGATTTTCATATCCGATCGTTCTGGCTCATGCACCGCGGCGGTCGTCGGCGGCCATATGCTTCAGGCCGACGAGGAGATAATCGTAGCCGGTGATCAGGGTCAGCGCGGCGGCGATCCAGATCAGGATGCGGCCGAGCAGGGGGCAATCGATCGCCGCGGGGCCGGCATCGCCGATGATGAGAAAGCCGAGCGCCACCATCTGCACCATGGTCTTCCATTTCGCCAGCACGCTGACCGGCACGCCGACGCGCAATTCGGCGAGGAATTCCCGCAGGCCGCTGACCAGGATCTCGCGGCATAGGATGATCAAGGCAGCGAGGGTGGTCCAGCCGATGATGTGATGGGTGGCGACCAGGACCAGGATGATGGCGGCGACCAGCAGCTTGTCGGCGATCGGGTCGAGGAAACGGCCAAGGGCGGAGACCCGCTCCATGCGCCGCGCGATATAGCCGTCGAAATAATCGGTGATGCAAGCCAGGGCATAGAGGGCGAAAGCGGCCCAGGACCAGAAATTCGAATTGAGATAGAGGAACCCGACGATAAGGGGGATCGCGGCGATCCGCGACATGGTCAGGATATTCGGCAAACTCATCATGATCGACAGGGCCCTTCGGCAAACGTGGCGGCACCATAGCAGGAAGCCGGGGCGCCTTGATAGGGGCGGGGCGTCACATCTTCGCCAGCAACCGGCGGTGCTGCACCGCGGTCGTCAATTACCGTGGAAATGGTCATAAATCTTGCGGGCAACCGCTTCGCTGATGCCATCGACGGCGGTCAGGTCGACGAGGCCGGCACGCGCC
>DATMUQ010000210.1:0-5766 GCA_035563795.1 Terriglobales bacterium
GACGCAACTCGGCTACAAGTCTCGGGGCGAGCCGCCGGCCTGGCTCACGCGCGGCCCGAACTTCAGCGACTGCCATGTCATGTTGCAGGTCGCGGCCAGCGGGCTCGGCGCCGCCCTGGCATCACCGGCGATCGCCGCCCCGTTCATAGCCAGCAACCGGCTGAGCTGGGTCTCCCCGCTCAGCCTCGATGCCGGTGGCGCCTATGCAGTGACAGCGACCGAGACCGCGCTGGAGGACGCCGATATCGCCGCCGCCTATGCCTGGATCTGCGACCAGGCGACAGCCAGCAGCTCGTTTCCCATCAAGCCGATTTCGGCTCGAAAATCACATACCACTTCTTGACCGGCTCGACGGTTTCCCAGGTACCCTTGAAGCCGCGCGGGATGATGAAGGCATCGCCGGTGATGAAAGTCTCCGAGGTCCCATCCTCCGCAGTGAGGATCGCCTTGCCGGCCAGGAAGGTACAGAACTCTTCCTCGCTGTAATCGACCGTCCATTTGCCCGGCGCCGATTCCCAGACACCGGCGAAGAACTGACCCGTCGGATCGCTGTAATAGTTCTGCAGCTGGGTCACCGGGTTACCCGACAGGACATTGCCGGGCCGGCCCTCTTCCGCCGCCGGCGGATTGACCCCGAAACGGACGAGTTTCTTGCTCATGATATTTCTCTGCTTACTGCTTGGTTGGACAAGGCTGGGAGATTAGAGCGCGCCGCCTGGGAGGGGAAGCCGGTTTGCCATCCGTCGCCGCCGAGGATCAGGCTGCGATGTTAGCGCTACATCCGCCCTGGCCGCCCCGTCATTCGCCGGCATAGGCGGTGCGTCGCAGGCTGTCGCGCTGTTGGATCCGCTGCCACCAATGCTGCAGACCATCATGCGCCCGCAACAGCGGCCCCGCCTCCGGCGTTCGCGTGAAATAGGCAAAGACCGCCGCGGCATGCAGATCCGCGAGGCTGATATCCGCGCCGGCCAGCCAAGGCCCTTGCCCCATCAAGCCCGAGATGGCATCGAGGCAGGTGCGTGCCCGCGGCAATGCGGCGGCAATCCGCGCCTCGTCGCTCGGCTTGCCTTCCTTCGGATGCGAGACGCGCTCGACATAGATGTCCCAGACCAGGATGCGGTAGGCATAGTTGTCGAGAATGCTGAGCAGCTGGTTCATCCGCGCCCGTGGCATCGGCGCGGACGGTTGCAGCTTTGGACCGGCAAAAGCTTCGTCGACATAGCGCAGGATGGCCGCCGTCTCATAGAGCGCGAAGACGGCGCCGTCCCGGCGATGTTCGAAAGCGGGGATGCGGCCGAAGGGCTGGCGCTGCAGGAGTTCGGCCGGCGGACCACCCGGCGCGAAGACATCGATCTCGTTCAGGAGATAGGCAATGCCCTTTTCTTCCAGCGCCAGGCGCACGCTGCGGACATAGACGCTATAGGCCGCGCCAAAAACCGTCACCTGCTGGTCCATCGCTCTCGTCCCTGCTTGAAGACGCGCGACAGCCTGTAACGGAAAGCACCGCCTGTGAAGGGCCGGATTATCAAACGCAGCGGGCCGCGCCGAAGCGGCGGTGTTTATCGTCGCTCAGTCGCGCAGATTCTCGAAGGCGACATACCATTTCTTGACCGGCTCGACGGTTTCCCAAGTACCCTTGAAGCCGCGCGGCACCACCACGGTTTCGCCAGGTCCGAAGGTCTCGGCATGGCCGGCCTGATCGGTCAGGGTGATCTTGCCGGAAATGATGGCGATGAACTCATCCTCGATGAAGTCCACTTCCCACTTGCCGATATCGGATTCCCAGATGCCGACACAGAACTGGTTGGTGGGGTCGATGAAAATGTCATGCCATTTCTTGACCGGATCGCCGGACAATATCTTCGCCGGTATGGTGTGTTCCATGACCGGCGGCTGCGGGTTGCATCGGATCACGCGCTTGCTGTCGGTTGCATCCGGCAGCTTCTTCAGCATGTTCATGTCCTGACCTGCCATTCTTTGTCGCGAGTTGGCGATGACTGCTTGGTCTGTAAAACCCTGCCTCTAAGAGACCCGTCCTGCAGCGGATGGACTATGCCAGGCACGTGCCGGGAATCGACCAACCGAGCTTGCCGATCATCTCACTGCTGGACGATCGACAATAATTTTGATCACGGTTTGGTTGCAACCGCATGTCCGGCGACCACGGAAAAATCCTGTGCAAGACTTTTCGGCAAGCTCTCACCGAAATGAGGCACGGTGTGAACCCGCGAGTCTCTCGGCGCGGTCTGGTTCAAGAGCATATGCTGCACTGCAACTGAATATCGGCGCATGCTTCACGGCAAGCCTTGTCGAAACTGCATCGACGGTGACGGCGATTAGCGCTTCCGCTTTGGGCTTCACGCCCTATAGTGGCAGTTATCTGCCTGGATCGGTCACGGAATCCGCAACCTGATGGTCTAGTCATCACCAATACCACCGGCCGCGACCGTCTCAAGCGGCATTGCCGCGCGGCAGGCTTGCAGGCCGGATGCGAACATCAGTCACGGAATCATCATGCAGCGCCGGTCGCCCGCTCCTACCCCATCCTCGCAATCACCACGCCCCTCCACCGGCAACACCCGCGGCAAGCCGGCCAATGACGTCCTCGGCAGCAGCTGGCTCGACATCTTCCGCCATGGCTTCGGCATCTACACGCTGACCATCAACCTGGCGATGGCGATGCATGCCATCGACGTCTTCATCACCGCCGCCGTCATGCCGAAAGTGGTCAAGGATATCGGCGGTATCAGCTTCTATACTTGGCCGACCACGCTTTACATGGTGGCCTCGATCATCGGTGCCGCCAGCAATGCGCCGCTGCGGGCGATTTTCGGCACGCGCCGCGCTTATATGCTGGCCAGCTTCACCTTCCTCCTGGGTTCGATCGGCTGCGCCCTTGCGCCGACCATGCTGATGATGCTGATCGCGCGCAGCGTGCAGGGCTGGGGCGGCGGCCTGCTGATTTCGCTCTCCATGGCACTGGTGCAGTCGGTCTATCCCGAGCAGCTGCGAAAGCGCGCCCTCGCCTTCATTTCCAGCACCTGGGGTGTCGCCGCTCTGCTTGGCCCCGCCGTCGGCGGCCTGTTCGCCGAACATGGCTTCTGGCGTGGCGCCTTCTGGTTCAATGTGCCGATCGTCGCCATCTTCATGGTGGGCGCCTGGATCAAGCTGCCGCGTCACAGCGTGGAGCCCGGCAAGGCCATTCCCCGCTTTCCCTATCGCCGTCTCGGCATGCTGACGCTCGGCGTCTGCGCCGTCAGCCTGGCCGGTGAGGCCTATGAGGCCATGACCCTGCTCGGCCTCGACCCCACGATTCCCACCTTCCGCGATATTGCCGTGCTGGCCCAGGTGGTGCTGATCGCCATCGCCGTGCTCGCCGTCTTGCGCACCATCCATCTCGACCGGCCGGGCCGGGTCGAGACTGGCAGCCGCCTGCTGCCGACCAAACCGCTCGGCCTCTCGACCAGCACCGGCATCGGGGGCTGGGTCATGCTGCTCTCCTCGATGACCCATTCGGTGATCGGTGCCTATCTGCCGCTGGCGCTGCAGTCAGTGCGCGGTACCAGCGATTCCGTCGCCGCCTATATCATGGCCTGCCTCGCCGTGGCCTGGACCCTGGCCTCGGTCGGCACTTCGCATTTCCAGGGCAAGGCGGCCCAGGCCTGCATCACCATCGGCCTGCTGCTCTCCACTATCGGCCTCGCCATCCTCACCGTCAGCATGCAAAGCGGCTCGCTGCTGGTGATTGCGCTCGCCGACTCCTTGGTCGGTATTGGGCTCGGCACCACCAATCTGCATCTGGTCGCGGCGGTGATGCGGCACGCACAGAAGGGCGAGGAAGGGCTGACGGCAGGCGCCATCCCCACCATCCGCTCGCTCGGCATTTCCTTCGGCGCTGCTGGTGCCGGTGTCATTGCCAATAGCACCGGCCTCGGTCAGGAAGCCGATCCCGCCACCATCAATATGGCGATCCATTGGGTGCTCGGCCTCGGCTGCGTGCTGCCATTGATAGCAGCGGGCTTCGCCGTCCTCTTCGTGCGCCTGACCAACCGGCAGGCCTCGTCCCGGGGCCGAAGCAGCGATGCCGAGCTGGCAGAGGAAGTCGGGCCGGAAGCGCTGCCCTGATCGGGTTTAGCTGAGATACGTTGGTCGTCGCCGTTTGCTAGTAGGCATGAGACAGCAACTGCGGCTAAGCCGTCAGATGCTTATGCCGATGACGCGGTGTCACGCCGCCTCCACCAATGGTCCTTGATGAAATCGTAGATCGCTCTTTCGCTCTTGTCGTAGCCTGAGATTGTTAGCAACACCTCACGATCAGTGAGAGCGGAAGGATTGAGCCACTGTCGCGATACAAGGCGGGCATTTGCCTTGCCTGCTTCTCCGGTCAACTCCAGACGCAGGCTTAAGAGGGTATCGTTACGTTGCAATTCGTAACCGGCCAGATCCGACCACGGAACCCAAAAGTCTCGCCGAGGCAATCTCAAACCATCGCCAGTGAGGACAAGTTCACGCCGGCCCATCAAATAAAAAACAACGGGCGTAAGAGCCCAGATTAGAACGGAAATAAATTGAATCTCGGGGAGCCAGCCGGCCCATGTACTCGCTTCGGCAAAAAGGAATTGCTTGATTAGTAAGGCGCCCACGAGGACGAAACACGCCGAGGTGATAACCGACCAGCAGAGTAGAAATCGGCTGGAGTGACAAACCAGAGCCTCCGGTTCATCTCCCTCTGCATGCCGTTCCAGTGCCGCCGTACGCCAGCGATCGGCTTGGCGCCCAAGTGACAGGGAACAGATAAAAAGCGTGTTGAGCAAGATAATGGCTGAGTTTTCGGCGGTAACCTGTCCACCACGCCCCCCACTCGCGAAAATTAAGAGAGACGCTTCGACTATCGCAAGGACAAGCCAGAACAAAAAATACAGCGCGGCCCTTTGTTCGACTTTTTGGATTGCTTCCAGATACCCCAATCGCAGAGTTGCAGCCATTGTGTCCCCCCTGACCGCCGCCTATTTAAGCATCTAAATTCAAATCCGCCCCATCATAAACCGCGACCATCTCTTCCAGCTTCGGCCGTGGTGCCGGGATCGGCGTGTCCACTACCGTGCCGATGCTGATGAAACCCAGCAGATGGTCGCGCTCGCTTAGGCCGAAGGCGTGGCGCACATCGGGATCGGCGCAACGGCTACCGCTCAGGATGATGGCGCCATAGCCGAGACCGAAAGCAGCCAGCAGGATGCTCTGCATGGCGGCACCCGCCGCAGCAAGCTGTTCGGCTTCGGTGATCTCGCCCTTGGCCGGCTTCGGTGTTGCCAGCATGGCGAGCAGCACTGGTGGCTTCATCGCCTTGTCCCGCTCGCGGCCGAGTTCGGTCTCCGTCGCATCGGGCTTCAGCCGCTGTTTCGACGCGATGAACAATTCCGCCAGCCGCGCCTTGCCCGGCTCGCTGCAGCGGACCACCCGCCAGGGCCGCAGCGCACCATGATCCGGCGCCGCCAGGGCCGCCGCCAGGATCTGCGCCATTTCGCTCTCGCTCGGCCCCGGCCCCCCCATGCGGCGCACGGCAACCGAGCGGCGCTCGGTGAGCCAGGAAACATCGTGCTTTTCGCCGAAGACAGCGGTCTTCGCCGCAGTATCTGTCTGATTGTCTGATGCCGTCATTGATCGGATTCTTCGTAATGAGATGGAGATGAGATCTCAATATAGGATCTCGGGCGCCAGGTTACAGCGCAAACCTCATGGCAGGACCGGCAGGCCCGGCCGCAGGCG
>DATMUQ010000211.1:0-9090 GCA_035563795.1 Terriglobales bacterium
ATTGAGATCGAGGTGCCGGCAGGCATCACCGTTCTGCAGGCCTGCGAAATGGCCGGCAAGGAGATCCCGCGCTTCTGCTATCACGAGCGGTTGTCGGTTGCCGGCAATTGCCGCATGTGCCTGGTGGAGCAGGAGAAGGCGCCGAAGCCGATCGCCAGCTGCGCCATGCCGGTTGCCGATGGCATGGTGATCAAGACCGATAGCCCGGTGGTCAAGAAGGCCCGCCAGGGCGTCATGGAATTCCTGCTGATCAACCATCCGCTGGATTGTCCGATCTGCGATCAGGGCGGTGAATGCGATCTGCAGGACCAGGCCATGGCCTATGGCAAGCATTCGTCGCGCTACCACGAATTGAAGCGGGCCGTGACCGACAAGGATTTCGGTCCGCTGGTCAAGACCGTGATGACCCGCTGCATCCAATGCACCCGCTGTGTCCGCTTCGCGACCGAAGTCGCCGGTGTCGAGGTGCTGGGTGCCACCAGCCGCGGCGAGCATCTCGAGATCGGCACCTATGTCGAAAAGACGCTGGCCTCCGAAGTCAGCGGCAATCTCATCGATATCTGCCCGGTCGGTGCACTGACCTCGAAGCCCTATGCTTTCACCGCGCGGCCCTGGGAATTGCAGAAGACGGATTCCATCGACATCCTCGATGCAGTCGGCACCAATATCCGTATCGATACCCGCGGTCGTGAGGTTCTCCGCATCCTGCCGCGTGTGAACGAGGCGGTGAACGAAGAATGGATGGCCGATAAGGGTCGTTTCGCCGTTGACGGCCTGATCCGTCAGCGCCTCGATCGTCCCTATGTGCGTGTCAACGGCAAGCTGCAGCCGGCGAGCTGGCAGGACGCCTTCGATACCATCGCCGCCAAGGTGAAGGGTGTGGATGGCAGCAAGATCGCGGCGATTGCCGGCGATCTCAGCGATGCCGAAGCCATGCTGGCACTGAAGGATCTCGTCCAGTCGCTGGGCTCCGCCAACCTCGATTGCCGCCAGGATGGCGCCGCGATCGATCCGACGGCGCGTGTCAGCTATCTCTTCAATTCCGGCATCGCCGGCATCGACAAGGCCGATGCGATCCTGGTGATCGGCAGCAACCCGCGCTGGGAAGCCCCGATCATCAATACCCGCATCCGCAAACGCTACCTGAAGGGCGGCCTGAAGATGGCGCTGATCGGCGAGAAGGCCGATCTCAGCTATCCGTATGAGCATCTGGGCGCTGGCGCCGATGTGTTGCAGCAGATCGCTGCCGGCACGCATCCCTTTGTCGAAGTGCTGAAGAATGCGAAGGCGCCGATGATCATCCTCGGTGCCGGTGCGCTGACCCGGGTCGATGGCGCCGCCATCCTCGGTCTGGTTCGCAAGGCCTCTGAAGCACTCAACATCGTCCGTCCGGACTGGAACGGCTTCAACCTGCTGCATAATGCGGCGGCGCGGGTTGGCGGTCTTGAGCTCGGCTTCGTGCCGGGCAGTGGCGGCCGCGACGTGCGCGGCATCATGGACGGGGCGCAGAAGGGCGAGATCGAGGTCGTCTACCTGCTCGGCGCCGATGAGATCGACATGAACCGCCTCGGCAAGGCCTTCGTGATCTATCAGGGTCATCACGGCGATGCCGGTGCGCATCGCGCCGATGTGATCTTGCCGGGTGCCGCCTATACCGAGAAGGACGGCACTTACATGAACACCGAGGGCCGCGCCCAGCTCGCCCAGCGCGCCGCTTTCCCGCCGGGAGAAGCGCGTGAGGACTGGGCCATCCTGCGCGCCTTGTCGGCCGTGCTCGGCAAGCCGCTGCCCTATGACAATCTCCTGCAGTTGCGTCAGCGGCTCTATCAGATCAATGCCCGCTTCCAGCGCCTCAACACCATCGAGGCCGGCAGCTGGCAGAAATTCGGCGCCGATGCGCCGGTCGAGGCCAAGGCCTTCGGCCGGGCCATCAGCAACTACTACATGACTGACCCGATCAGCCGGTCCTCCGAGACGATGGCCCAGTGCACTGAAGCCTTCGTCCAGCCGGCAGGGGAGAAGACGGGCACCCATGGCTGAGCTCTTTACATCATCGTTCCTCGGCCTCTATTGGGGCACGGCGATCTTCACCATCATCATGATTCTGCTGATCGTGGTGCCGCTGCTTCTGGCCGTTGCCTATCTCACTTATGCCGAGCGCAAGGTGATGGCGGCGATGCAGATGCGCATGGGCCCGAACGTGGTCGGTCCCTTCGGGCTGCTGCAGCCGATCGCCGACGGGCTTAAGCTATTCTTCAAGGAAACCATCATCCCGACTGGGGCCAGCAAGGTGCCGTTCCTGGTGGCGCCGATGCTGACTTTCTCGCTGGCACTCATCGCCTGGGCGGTCATCCCCTGGAGCGATGGCGTGGTGCTGGCCAATATCAATGTCGGCATCCTCTATCTCTTCGCCATCTCCTCGCTCGGCGTCTATGGCATCGTGCTCGCCGGCTGGGCCTCGAACTCGAAATATCCGTTCCTTGGCGCTTTGCGCTCGGCCGCGCAGATGGTCTCCTATGAAGTCTCGATCGGCTTCGTGCTGGTGACGGTGCTGCTCTGCTCGGGTTCGCTCAACATCTCCGACATCGTGAAGTCGCAGCAGGGCCATTGGTGGTACTGCTTCCCGCTCTTCCCGATGTTCATCGTCTTCTTCATCTCGGCTTTGGCCGAGACCAACCGCCCGCCTTTCGATCTGCCGGAAGCTGAATCGGAGCTGGTCGCCGGCTACTTCTCCGAATATTCGTCGATGACCTTCGCGCTCTTCTTCCTCGGTGAATATGCCAATATCTGGCTGATGAGCGCGATGACCAGTGTGCTCTTCCTCGGCGGCTGGCTGCCGGTCTTCGGCTGGGAGCCGTTTGCAGAGGGTGGCGTCGCGCAGGGCATCTGGCATGGCCTGTGGTTCGCCGGAAAGATCGCCTTTGTCGGCTTCTGCTTCCTCTGGGTGCGTGCGACTTTCCCGCGCTATCGCTATGACCAGCTGATGCGCTTGGGCTGGAAGGTGTTCCTGCCGTTCTCGTTGTTCTTTGTCATTCTGACCGCCGGCGTGCTGCTCGCCACCGGCTGGTTGCCGGGTCGTTAAGGCCGGCGAAGTGAGGGATTGACCATGGCAAGTGTTGCCCGTTCAGCCAAAAGCTTCCTGCTCGCCGAATTGGTGAGCGGCATGCTGCTGACCTTGCGCTATTTCTTCCGGCCCAAGGTGACGATCAACTATCCCTATCAGAAGGGACCGCTGAGCCCGCGTTTCCGCGGCGAGCATGCGCTGCGCCGCTATCCCAATGGCGAAGAACGCTGCATCGCCTGCAAGCTCTGCGAAGCGGTTTGCCCGGCCTATGCCATCACCATCGAAGCCGAGCCGCGCGATGACGGCAGCCGCCGTACCACGCGCTACGACATCGACATGACCAAGTGCATCTATTGCGGCTTCTGCCAGGAAGCCTGCCCGGTGGATGCCATCGTCGAAGGTCCGAATTTCGAATTCGCCACCGAGACCCATGAAGAGCTGCTCTACAACAAGGACAAGTTGCTGGCCAATGGTGATCGCTGGGAATCGGAAATTGCGGCGAACCTGCAAGCCGATGCGCCGTATCGCTGAGCTGGATCGAGGAAGATAATGATCATCCAGACAATCGCTTTCTATGTCTTCGCGGCGGTCGCCATCCTTTCGGGTGCGCTGGTCGTGGCGAACCGCAATCCGGTCTACTCGGTCCTGTTCCTGGTTCTGACCTTCTTCAACGCGGCCGGCCTCTTCGTGCTGCTGGGCGCCGAATTCCTGGCGATGATGCTGGTCGTCGTATATGTCGGCGCCGTCGCCGTGCTCTTCCTCTTCGTCGTCATGATGCTCGACATCAATTTCGTCGAATTGCGCCAGGGTTTCGTGCGCTACGCGCCGGTCGGCTTCGTGATCGGTGTTGTGCTGTTTGCTGAGCTGTTCCTGGTCTTGGGCAGCGGCATCATCGCGCCGCAGCTTGGCCAGGCGATCGCCATGCCGACACCGCCGGTGGACCAGGTGACCAATACCCAGGCGCTCGGCACCATCCTCTATACGCATTACTTCTACCTGTTCCAGGCGGCGGGTCTCGTCCTGCTGGTCGCCATGATCGGCGCCATCGTGCTGACGCATCGGGAGCGGGAAGGGGTCAAGCGCCAGAAGATCGCCAACCAGGTCGCGCGTGGCCGCGAATCCGTGGTGACGGTCAAAGTTCAATCCGGCAGCGGCGTCTGATCGGGGCAGGGGGACAAGATATGGAAATCGGTCTCGGACATTACCTGACGGTCGCGGCGATCCTGTTCACGATTGGCGTGTTCGGTATTTTCCTCAACCGCAAGAACGTCATCATCATCCTGATGTCGGTCGAGCTGCTGCTGCTCGCCGTGAACATCAACATGGTGGCTTTCTCGCATTTCCTCGGCGACATGGTCGGGCAGGTCTTCACCATGCTGATCCTCACGGTCGCCGCGGCAGAGGCCGCCATCGGCCTCGCCATTCTGGTGGTTTACTTCCGCAACCGCGGTTCGATCGCGGTTGAGGACATCAATGTGATGAAGGGTTGAACGAGATGGAAGTCGCGATTGTCGCCCTGCCTCTCCTTGGCGCGCTGATTGCCGGTTTCGGCAATCGCCGGATCGGCGATCTGGCTGCACAGCTGATTACCTGCGGCCTGATGCTGATCTCCTGCGTCCTGGCCTGGGCAGTCTTCTGTGACGTCACCTTTGCCAATCACCCGCGCACACTGCATCTCTTCACCTGGTTCGCGGCTGGCAATTTCAAGGCCGATTGGGCCTTGCGCATGGACCAGCTGACCGCCGTGATGCTGATCGTCGTCACCACCGTCTCCTCGATGGTGCATGTCTACTCGATCGGCTACATGCACCACGACAAGTCGGTGCCGCGTTTCATGGCCTATCTCAGCCTCTTCACCTTCTGCATGCTGATGCTGGTGACGGCCGACAACTTCATGCAGATGTTCTTCGGTTGGGAAGGGGTGGGCCTCAGCTCCTACCTGCTGATCGGCTTCTGGTTCGATCGCCCCAGCGCCAATGCCGCTGCGATCAAGGCCTTCGTCGTCAACCGTGTCGGCGATTTCGGCTTTGCCCTCGGCATCATGGGCGTCTTCATGATTTTCGGCTCGGTCGACTTCAACACCGTGTTCGCCGCGACGCCGGGCATCGTTGGTCACAGCTTCCACTTCCTCAGCTGGAACGTGGACGTGCTGACGACGCTCTGCCTGCTGCTCTTCGTCGGCGCCATGGGCAAGTCGGCCCAGCTCGGCCTGCACACCTGGCTGCCGGACGCCATGGAAGGCCCGACCCCGGTCTCGGCGCTGATCCATGCCGCCACCATGGTGACGGCCGGCGTCTTCATGGTCTGCCGCCTGTCGCCGATGTTCGAATATGCGCCTGCTGCGCGTGACGTCGTTGCCGTGGTCGGGGCCAGCACCGCCTTCTTCGCGGCGACCATCGGCCTGACCCAGTTCGACATCAAGCGCGTCATCGCCTATTCGACCTGCTCGCAGCTCGGCTACATGTTCTTCGCGGCCGGTGTCGGCGCCTATGGCGCGGCGATGTTCCATCTCTTCACGCATGCCTTCTTCAAGGCGCTGTTGTTCCTTGGCTCCGGCTCGGTGATCCATGCCATGTCGGGTGAGCAGGACATGCGCAAGATGGGCGGCATCTACAAGCTGATCCCGATCACCTATGTGATGATGTGGATCGGCAACCTCGCTTTGGCCGGTATCGGCATCCCGGGCGTGGTCGGTTTCGCCGGCTTCTATTCCAAGGATTCGATCCTGGAATCCGCCTTCGCGCATGGCGGCGGGATCGGCATGTATGCCTTCTGGCTCGGCATCATCGCCGCCTTCATGACCGCCTTCTATTCCTGGCGCCTGCTGTTCATGACCTTCCATGGCAAGCCGCGTTGCGATCACGAGACGCTGCATCATGTGCATGAAAGCCCCTGGGTGATCCTGGTGCCGCTGATTGTCCTGGCGGTTGGTGCGGTTTTCGCCGGTCTGGCTTTCACCCACTTCTTCGTTGGTGAAGGTGCGCATGAATTCTTCGGCAATGCGATCTTCTACGGCGCCGACAACCATGTCCTGACGGAGGCCGAAGAGGTGCCGTTCTGGGTCAAGGCGCTGCCGCTGGTGATGGGCGTTGCCGGCATCGCCCTGGCCTATGTCTTCTACGTCCAGAAGCCCGGCCTGCCGGCAGCCTTCGCCAAGGCGTTTGGCGGCCTCTATACCTTCGTCTATCGCAAGTGGATGTTCGACGAGCTCTACACCTTCGTCTTCGTCAACGGTGCGAAGCGCCTGGGCTTCGGCCTGTGGAAGGGCGGTGACGGGGCGGTGATCGACGGCTGCGGCCCGGATGGCATCGCCTCGGCGACTATGGCGATCGCGCGCCGCGCGAGCCGCCTGCAGACTGGATATGTGTACCACTATGCCTTTGCCATGCTGATCGGCGTCGTCCTGCTGGTCAGCTGGTATTTGGTCGGCGCGAAATTGTGAGTTCGGTGATGACGAGCACTTCTTCCATTCCCTGGTTATCGCTGATCACCTTCCTGCCGCTGGCGGGAGCGCTGCTGATCATCCTGTTCGCACGTGGCAATGCTTCGGCACGGACCTCGCGCTGGATCGCGCTCTGGACCTCGCTGTTGACCTTCGTCGTCTCGCTGAAGATCTGGTTCGGCTTCGACAGCAGCTCGGCCGGCTTCCAGTTCGAGGAACTGCGCGATTGGATCCCGGCGCTGCAGATTTCCTATCACATGGGCGTCGACGGCATCTCCATGGCCTTCGTCCTCTTGTCGACCCTGCTGACGCCGATCTGCATCCTGGCGAGCTGGGAATCGGTGCAGAACCGGGTCAAGGAATACATGCTGGCCTTCCTGGTGCTGGAGACCCTGATGGTCGGCACCTTCTGCGCCCTCGACCTCGTCGTCTTCTATGTCTTCTTCGAAGGCGTCCTCATCCCGATGTTCCTCATCATCGGCATCTGGGGCGGTGCACGTCGCGTCTATTCGGCCTTCAAGTTCTTCCTCTACACGCTGGCCGGCTCCGTGCTGATGCTGCTGGCGATCCTGGCGATCTACTTCCTGATCGGCACCACCGATATCCCGGTGCTGATGACCAAGGCGATCGAGCCGGAATACCAGAACTGGCTGTGGCTGGCCTTCTTCGCCTCCTTCGCGGTGAAGATGCCGATGTGGCCGGTCCATACCTGGCTGCCGGATGCCCACGTGGAAGCCCCGACCGCCGGTTCGGTGATCCTGGCGGGTGTGCTCCTGAAGATGGGCGGTTATGGTTTCCTGCGGTTCTCGTTGCCGCTGCTGCCGCTGGCCTCCGCGCATTTCACGCCGCTGGTCTTCGCGCTCAGCGCCATCGCCGTCATCTACACCTCGCTGGTTGCCTTGGCGCAGCAGGACATGAAGAAGCTGATCGCCTATTCGTCGGTTGCCCATATGGGCTTCGTGACGGCCGGCATCTTTACCTTCAATGTCCAGGGCCTGCAGGGCGCCATCTTCCAGATGCTGAGCCATGGCATCGTCTCCGGCGCACTCTTCCTGTGCGTTGGCGTCGTCTATGACCGCCTGCATACCCGCGAGATCTCCCGCTATGGCGGTCTCGTCAACAACATGCCGCGCTATGCCTTCATGTTCATGGTGATGACCATGGCCTCGGTCGGTCTGCCGGGCACCAGCGGCTTCATCGGCGAGTTCCTGGTGATGGCCGGCACCTTCCAGGCCAATACCTGGGTGGCGGCGCTGATCACCACCGGTATCATCCTGGGTGCCGCCTATATGCTCTGGCTCTATCGCCGGGTGATCTTCGGAAAGCTCGAGAAGGAAGACCTGAAGGCGATGCTCGACCTCAGCCCGCGGGAAATCGCGATCTTCCTGCCGCTGGTCGCCATCGTGATGTGGATGGGTGTCTACCCGGCCTCCTTCACCAGCATCATGGCGCCCTCGGTCGACAAGCTCGTGCAGAATTATCAAGCGGCCACGCATCAGACGGCTGCCAAGGAAGGTTCCGCGGTCAAGACGGCCGCAGCGGCTTCCGGTACTCAGGTCGCAGGGGAATAACGTCAAATGGACCAGTTGATCTATCAACCTGCCATACCGGAAATCTGGATCGCCGCCGCGACGCTGGTGCTGCTGATCGTCGGCGTCTTCCGCGGTGACCAGTCGACCCGCCTGATCGGCTTTGCCTCCATGGTGGTGTTGCTGGTGGCGCTTTTCCTGACGGTGAGCGCACCTTTGCCTGAAGGCAAGGCGGCGGCACTGGCTTTCAACGGCCTTTTCACGGTCGATAAATTCGCTATCTATGCGAAGTCGCTGGTGCTGGTTTCGGCCATCATCAGCATCTTCATGACGCTGACCTATGTCGAACGCGAGCAGATGGCCCGCTTCGAGATTCCGCTGCTGATGGTGCTGGCCACCCTCGGCATGCTGATGATGATCTCGGCCAATGACCTCATCTCGCTCTATGTCGGCCTCGAGCTGCAGAGCCTGGCGCTTTATGTGATCGCCGCCATCCGCCGCGATACGCTGAAGTCGACGGAAGCCGGCTTGAAGTATTTCGTGCTCGGCGCACTCAGCTCCGGCATGCTGCTCTATGGTGCCTCACTGGTCTATGGCTTCACCGGCGCGACCGGCTTCAATGCCATCGCTGCCTCGGTGCAGAGCCAGGCCGGCACCTTGCATATCGGTCTCCTGATCGGCCTCGTCTTCATCTGCGCCGGCCTCTCCTTCAAGATCTCGGCGGTGCCGTTCCATATGTGGACGCCGGACGTCTATGAAGGTGCGCCGACCCCGGTCACCGCCTTCTTCGCGGCGGCCCCGAAGGTCGCAGCCGTGGCTCTGTTCAGCCGTCTGCTGGTTGGTGCCTTCGGGCATATGACCGAGGAATGGCGCCAGGTGATCTGGTTCATCTCGCTGACCTCGATGCTGCTCGGCAGCTTCGCGGCGATCTTCCAGACCAATATCAAGCGCCTGATGGCCTATAGCTCGATCGGCAATATCGGTTATGCGCTGGTCGGTCTCGCGGCCGGATCGCAGGCGGGTATTGCCGGCCTGCTGATCTATCTCGCGATCTA
>DATMUQ010000212.1:0-11132 GCA_035563795.1 Terriglobales bacterium
CCCGCCGCATCGGGGAACTCGCCTTCCCCAGTATACCCATCCTGCTGCTGCAAATTGCCCGTCAGGCTCAGCGCGATATCGGCCGTGCTCTGATAGAAATAGGTCCCGGACGTCACCTGCTTGAACTGGATATTGGCGACCGCTGACCAGGCGGCGAAGGCGGCGCGGACACCAGCTTGCTGCGCTGCCGTCCAGTTTCCGGCGCCGGGCACGCCGGAGATGTTGAAAGAGTAGGTGAGGATATGGGGGCCGGTGCCGAAGCTCCATTGGCTGCCCTGCAGCAATCCGTCGATCAACGGATCATTTGCTGCCGCTACCGAATTACCCTCTGCCGTCGCCATCTGCGCTACCCGTTTTTGTCGTCAATCATGCCGGTCGCCCGGCTGTTTGGGGCAAAGCACCCCGCCGCCTTGTCGTCGCGCGCGCACCCGTAGGGACCGCGCTGCTTCCAAGCTGCGAGGGTCTCAATTTCGATGATGTGGAAGGTCGTCGTTGAGATAGCCCGGCGAAGATCGAGAATGCGCCTCTCTACTTCCCGGTGTATTGCCGGCCGCGGAAAAGATGTGCCCCATGTCCCACGCTCTGTATGATGCCTGTCCCGCAAGGTTCCTATTTTTATGAATGATTATGCTGATTTTATGTCGGCCAGGAACTTTTGCCTGAAAAGAATATCTCACCCACGTGGTGAGATCGATGAAAATCCCATTACCAAATAGGAATCACCGATTTTCCCAGCCGGGAAGGGGAAGACGACCGGGGATTGCATACTGGGGAATGGTCGATTGACCGAAGGGCGTTAGCTAGCTGACATCAGCGCCGTGCGCCGCCGCGCTCCTTCAAGCGCCGCGCCGTCGCCGCGATGTCGATGAAGCCGCGCCGGGTGATGGCCTCAGCGAGCGCATGCTGGCGCATCGCCTGGGCCTCGGTTTCCATCAGCTGGCTGAGGGCGAGGCCGATAGCGGCCGGCGTCCAAATGCGGCAATGCCGCTCATAGCGTGCCTTGGCGGGCCAGGGGATCGGCGGGCGGGCGCTGGCAAAGACCTGGTCCAGGCGCTCGCCCTGGCGGAGCTTGTCGATCATCGCATGCAGGCGCAGGAAATGCGCCGACATGCGCCGCAGCATGACGATGGCGGGGAGTTCGATGATGTTGCGCTCGAACTGCTTGTCGAGCGCCTTCAGATCGCCCGAGCAGACGGCATCGATCAGGTCGTCGAGGGCGAAAGCAGCGCGGTCGCCGATGCAGGTCATGGCATCGGCCAGGGTGATCTCGGATTTGTCGTCGCCTTTGTAGAGCAGCAGCTTGTCGATTTCCGAGCGGGTGACGCCGCGATCGCCGCCCAGGCTCTCGACCAGATATTCCAGCGCATCGCGGGCAATCGTGTAGCCGCCCTGGCGGACCTGCTCCTGGATCAGTGGGGCGAGGGCGCCGGCTTCATCGTGGTAGCAGGCGATGGCGGCCGCGTGGGGAGCAGCTTCGAAAATGCCGCGCAGCCGCGATTTGCCGGTGATCTCCTCGCCCTCGACGATGACCAGGCAATCCTGCGAGTTGCGATGGGCCTCGAGCAAGCTTTCGCAGGCATCGGCGAGGCTGTCGCCGGCGCCGCTGACCCGGACCACGCGGCGGCCGCCCATCATGCCGATCGCCTGGGCCTCGTCGAGCAGGCGGACAGGATCGCTCTTGATTTGGTCGGCAATGAATTCAGCGACGCGGAAAGGATCGTCCAGGCTCTCCGCCACCTGGCGGGTGAGCTGGCTGCCGCGTTCACGCACCATGCCGCTATCGGGCCCATAGATCAGCACGGCGGCGATGCGCGGATCCGGCTGCTTCAGGAAACGGTCGACCTGCCCCCGATCAAATTTCATGGCGGTCAAACTTCATAGCGGTCAAGCTTCATCGCCGCTCATGCCTGTCCTGCCAGCCGTTTCACCGGCTCTCACGCGGTGTTCTTACCGAAATAGGCCGCGACCCGGGTGGTGATCATATCGGCCAACTGGTCGATGGCGCGCAGCTGCGCGTCATCACGGGTGGCGATGTCGTTATAGGGATCGTCGAGCGTGTCGTAGCTGACATTGACCCGGGAATTGATCCGGTCCATCAGATAGCTCTTGTCGTTATCGGCCGGGCTCAGCCAATAGGTCGCCGTGACGGTCAGGGTGTTGTGCCGGATATTGCCATTGCCGTTGGAGACGACTGCGTCGCTCTGGTCCAGGGTCACCTGTAGGCGATAATTCGGCTTGTCCGGCTGCCCGGCGGGATTCATGCGATCACGCAGCCGGTTATGCAATTGCTGGCCGATGCGGTCGGCGATCGGCTCGATCTCCACCTCGGCGAGCTTGGCACCGGTGGCGCCGCCGGCACCGCCGGTCGCCTGCGGATTGCCATACATTGGATGGAAGCCGCAGGCCGACAGGGTGAGGCTGGCGAGGCCTGCTGCACCCAGCGTCAACAGGCTGCGCCGCGAGAGGCCATGGCTATCGTCCTGGCCGGAGACGGCGAGGTCGGTGGTCGGCAGTTCTTCAGACGACGACATTGATCACCCTATTGGGGACGACGATCACTTTCTTCGGCGCCTTGCCTTCCAAGGCCCGCTGCACGCCGGCATCGGCCAAGGCCCGCTTCTCAGCCTCTACCTTATCCAAATCCCGTGGCAGCTCCAAGGTGGCGCGCAACTTGCCGTTGACCTGCACCGCCATGGTGACGGTGTCATCGACGACCAGGGCGGCGTCGGCTTCCGGCCAGGCGGCATCGACGGCGAGCCCAGTGGCACCGAGACGCTGCCAGAGTTCTTCGGCAAGATGCGGCATGGCCGGGGCGATCAGCAGGACCAGGGTCCGGAGCGCCTCGGCGCGGACACTGAGGCCAGCGGCATCGGTCAGATCGCCGTCCTTGACCTCGAAGAGGGCATTGGTCAGCTCATAGATGCGGGCGACGGCGCGGTTGAAGCGGAACTTCTCGATATCGTCGGTGACGCCAGCCACCGTCTTATGGACGATGCGGCGGAGATCGGTCGCGTCTTTGGCGAGGTCCTTGCCGGGGAGTGCCGCCTTGGGCAGCGCCGGGAAAGTATCAAGCCAGCTATCGATCAGGCGCCAGATGCGCTGGCTGAAGCGCCAGGCGCCTTCGACACCCGCTTCGGTCCATTCCATGTCGCGCTCGGGCGGGCTGTCGGAGATGATGAACCAGCGGGCGGTATCGGCGCCATAGGTGGAGATGATGTAATCGGGGTCGACGACGTTCTTCTTCGACTTCGACATCTTCTCGGAGCGGCCGGCGGTGACCGGGCTGCCATCCGTGGCCAGGACCAGCTTGCCGTCCTGCTTCTTCACATCCTGCGGGAACAGCCAGTTGCCATCGGCGTCCTTGTAGGTCTCATGGCAGACCATGCCCTGGGTGAAGAGGCCGGCAAAGGGCTCGTCCATGCCGACATAACCTTCACCCTTCATGGCGCGGTTGAAGAAGCGCGAATAGAGGAGGTGCAGAACGGCATGTTCGATGCCGCCGATATACTGGTCGACGGGGAGCCAGTAATCGACCTCGGCGCGGTCCATCGGCTCGTTGCTGCGCGGGCTGCAGAAGCGGGCGAAATACCAGCTGCTTTCGATGAAAGTATCGAAGGTGTCGGTCTCGCGCTGGGCCGGCTTGCCGCAGGTCGGGCAATTGACGTGCTTCCAGGTCGGATGATGGTCGAGCGGATTGCCCGGCTTGTCGAAGGTGACATCCTCCGGGAGCTTGACCGGCAATTCGCTGGCCGGCACCGGCACGATGCCGCAGCTGCCGCAATGGATGACTGGGATCGGGCAGCCCCAATAACGCTGGCGGCTGACACCCCAATCGCGCAGGCGATAAACCGTCGTGCCCTGGCCGGCGCCGAGTTCTTCCAGGCGCTTGATGACGGTCGTCTTGGCGGTCGGCACGCCGAGGCCGTTCAGGAAGTCCGAATTGATGATGACGCCGTCTTCGGTGAAAGCGGTGTCGGTGATCTTCAGTGTGGCCGGGTCCTGATCGCGCGGACACACGACAGGCCTGACGGGCAGCTTGTACTTGTTGGCGAAATCGAGATCGCGCTGGTCATGCGCCGGGCAGCCGAAGATGGCGCCGGTGCCGTATTCCATAAGGACGAAATTGGCGACATAGACCGGCAGCTCCCAGCTGGGATCCAACGGATGCACGGCCTTGAGGCCCGTGTCGTAGCCCTTCTTCTCGGCCGCTTCCACCGTCGCTTCGCTAGTGCCCATGCGGTTGCACTCGGCGATGAAGTCGGCGAGCTTCGCATCCTTGGCGGCAAGTTCGGCGGCAAGCGGATGGTTGGGCGAGATCGCGCAGAAGGCGGCGCCGTAAAGCGTATCGGGGCGCGTCGTGAAGATTTCCATCTTCTCGTCACGGCCCTTCAGACTGAAGAAGACCCGCGCGCCCTGGGACTTGCCGATCCAGTTCTCCTGCATGATGCGGACCTTGGCCGGCCAGCGATCAAGCGTGTCCAGCGCGGAGAGCAGCTGGTCGGAGAAGGCGGTGATCTTGAAGAACCATTGCGAAAGCTTGCGCTTCTCGACGAGGGCGCCGGAGCGCCAACCGCGGCCGTCGATCACCTGCTCATTGGCAAGGACCGTGTTGTCTTCCGGGTCCCAGTTGACCCAGCTTTCCTTGCGATAGACCAGATCGCTCTTGAGGAACTCCAGGAACATGCGCTGTTCGTGCCGGTAATATTCCGGGTGGCAGGTTGCGATCTCGCGTGCCCAGTCCAGCGACAGGCCCATGCCCTTGAGCTGGTCGCGCATGGTGGCGATGTTCTCATAGGTCCATTTGGCCGGATGCACGTTCTGCTTGATGGCGGCGTTTTCGGCCGGCAGGCCGAAGGCGTCCCAGCCCATCGGATGCAGCACGTTGAAGCCGCGCGCCCGCTTGTAGCGCGCCACCACGTCACCCATCGTGTAGTTCCGCACATGGCCCATATGGATGCGGCCCGACGGATAGGGGAACATCTCCAGGACATAGTATTTCGGCTTGGATTTATCCGTGCCGGCGGCGAAGGACTGGCGGTCGTTCCAGACGGCCTGCCATTTGGGTTCGGTTTCCTGGAAATTATAACGGGATGTCATGATCGCTCAATTGCGCAAAAAGCTATGATTTCAAAGGTCACCGGCCTGAATAGGGCCTCGTTGCAGGCTGGTCAAGCACAGGGCTGTGCGCCGGTCGCTCCAAACAGCAAAAAGCCGCGGCCTTTTAGGGGGCCGCGGCTTGCTGCAGTGATGCGGATCGGCGCTTACTGCTTGCTGGCAGCGCGCAATTCGCGGGCCTTGGTCAGGATCGAGTTCTCGAGATCGGTCGCCGTGTTGAGAGCGACCGGGGCATCGACCCACTGGCCATTCTGGTTCTGCTGGCGGAATACCGAGGCACGCAGGCCATCGGCGCGCAGCGCGCGGCCGAGGATATAGACATTGACCTTGAAGCGCTCATCCGGCGTCGAAGGCGGCGTATACCAATCGGTGATGATGACGCCGCCAAAGGGATCGGCAGAGACCAGCGGCATAAAGGAGATGGTGTCGAGCGAGGCCCGCCACAGCAAGTTATTGACACCGATGCCACCGGCCCCACCAGCATTGTCCTGCTTGGTGCTGTCGCCGAACAGGCCGCCTTCGCCGGTGACCGTCTGGCGATCGCCATAGATCGGTCCATGGTCGCCGGGACGGCGGGCCTGGTCCGGATATTTCTGGTCACCGCCGAGATCGAAGTTGCATGCCGCCAAGGTTAGGCCCATACCGGCCAGCAGGCAGAATGAGGCCAGATGCCTGCCGCGGATCCCTGTGCGCATTTTCATGTTGACGGCTTCCCTAGCTTCCCCATAAGACACCGAACTGACAGGATAAATTCCCTCTCGGCGTCGGGCGTAAATCCAGCAAACACCTACGCGATATCGCGGTTCGCGGTCAAGCGGCGCGTTGCGCCGGGACTTGCATTAGATGTCTCCCGAGAGAAAGAAGCCGTATGCTGGTACGCCATACCGGGCATTGGCATGACCGGATCGGCCTGCGGGGGCGGCGACTTCGTTAAGAAACGGGTTCAAACGGATCAAAATGGGCAAGATCATTTGGCTGGCGAGCTATCCGAAATCCGGCAATACCTGGATGCGGACCTTCATCCATAATTTGCTGCGAGACCCGAAAGACGGATATGATATCAATAAGATAACAGACTTTTCCACAAACGATTCAGCGATCGCCCGGTTCAAACTATTTCTGAAGAAGCCCTGGCAGGAATGGAGCGAGCAGGATGTCATGGACGTCCGCTTCCAGGTCCAACGCCAGATCTGCGCCGAACACATCGATGACAGGTTCATTAAAACCCATAACTGCTTGATCCTCTATGGCGGTAGGCCGCTGATTTATCCGGAATTCACCGCCGGAGCGATCTATATCATCCGCAATCCCCTGGATGTCGCCATTTCCCTCTCCCATCACTATTCAGTGGATATCGATGAGGCGATCGAAATCCTGGGCGGCGAATTCATTATCTCTCCGGGCACTGACAGGAACGTTTTTGAAGTCCATCGCAGCTGGTCTTTGCATGTCGCGAGCTGGACTTTACAGACTGCGCCGAACAGATTGGTGGTGCGGTACGAGGATATGCTGGATCACGCCCGACCAACCTTTGGTCGTGTCGCCAGATTTCTCGGCCTGACGCCGGACGTCGATAGGCTCACGCGGGCGATCGAGAACAGCTCTTTCGATAAGCTCCGCGACCAGGAAGACAAGCAGGGCTTCAAAGAGCGCCCGGCCAAAGCGGAGCGCTTTTTCCGCAGCGGCAAGGCCAATCAATGGCGTGAGGTCCTGACCGGGGCGCAGATCGACAAGGTGGTCAATACTCATCGCGACCAGATGAAACGCTGGGGTTATTGGCCGTTGCCGAAATAGCGCAAGATCGCGTACGGCAGGGCCGTATGTATTCATTTTGTTAAGAGACGGACGCAAAGCGGACTGGAATGGGCAAAATTATCTGGCTGGCGAGCTATCCGAAGTCCGGCAACACTTGGCTCAGGGCGTTCTTGCATAACCTGCTGCGTGATCCGAGCAAGGGCTACGACATCAATCGGATGACGGATTTCTCCTTCAGCGATTCCGCGATCGATGTTTTTTTGCCCTTCATGAAGGGTCCCTGGACGGAATGGACCCAGCAGCAGGTGACCGACGCCCGTTGGTCGGCACAGCGTTACATCTGCGGCAAGAAAATCGACGATCAGTTCGTCAAGACCCATAACTGCCTGATCGAATATGGCGGCAAGCCCATGATTTACCCGGAATTTACCGCCGGGGCGATCTACGTTGTCCGCAACCCGCTGGATGTGGCGGTCTCACTGGCCCACCATTACGTGGTTGATCAGGACGAGGCGATCCGCATCCTCAATAATCCGGCTAACGGCACCCTGGGCGATGCAAATCTGGTGTTCGAGATCCATCGCAGCTGGAACCTGCATGTCGAGAGCTGGACCGCCCAGATAGTGCCCAGCAAACTCGTCATCCGCTACGAGGACATGCTGGAACAGCCGCGCCAGACCTTTGGCAAGGTTGCCCGGTTCCTGGGCTTGAAGCCGACGGCAGAGCGGTTGATCCGCGCCATCGAAAACAGTTCATTCGACAGTCTGCGCAAGCAGGAAGACAAGCAGGGCTTCATCGAACGTCCGCCCAAGGCATCCAAGTTCTTCCGCAGCGGCAAGGCCAATCAATGGCGCGAGGTCCTGACCCCGGAGCAGATTGAGCGGGTGGTCGAGACAAATCGCGAGCAGATGAAGCGCTGGGGTTACCTGCCGCTGCCGAAATAATCGGCCACCGCCTCGCGGGCCGTTACCGCCGCCATCGGTCGGCCGTCATCGCCATTTCTTCCCGATATCGTCTCGGGCCGATCCGCCTCCACCAGCGAGGTGCGGGACAGTCATGTTCTGACCAAATCGTGGCGGATCTCGCCCGGCCGGATGCCTCGCCCGGTTCTATCTATCCGGCTGCTGCCGGCATCTGACAGTCGCGAGCGCCATACAATTTCGGGGCGAATCCGGTGCTTTGATAACTACCTTTCAAATGCGAAATTCAATCTTTCAAAACATCACAATTAATTTGTCCCGATGGCGACATATATCGGTAACAAACCCGTGATAGACGCGCCGACATCTTATATTTATGAATTATTACAATGAGTTGCATCTAGGCCACAGTCAGCATAAATGTCGCAAAAGCGAACTTATTGGTTTTGACAGACGGTCGAGTTTTACCCAGTTTGCGACGCACCGAAGGCGGAGCGCCGGGTCGAACAAGGGGTTTATCCCGGCCGCAGATCCCGCTTTCGGACATTTTGCAAACTGGGGATCTTCATCATGAAAAAGCTATTGCTGGGCAGCACCGCGCTGCTCGTGACCGGCCTTGCGGCCAATTCCGCCTATGCCGCCGACGGCATCAAGCTCGGCCTGGGTGGCTTCTTTAAGACCTCCGTCGACGTCAATATCGACGACAATGGTGATGGCAGTCTCGGCCATGGCCGCGATGCCAGCATGGTCAGCAGCGACGCTGAAATCTATTTCATCGGCAAGACCACGTTGGATAACGGCCTGACGGTCGGCACCCGCGTCGAGTTGGAAGGCGAGCAGAAGACCGACCAGATCGACGCTGCCTGGGTCTACTTCAACGGCGGCTTCGGTTCGCTCAATATCGGCTCGCTGAAGAGCGCGCTGGCGCAGTATTGCATCACCCCGGTTGGCGGCTCTGCCAACTTCGGCGCCTTCTCGCAGACCAGCATCAACAACAATGCCTTTGTCAGCACCAAGGCCGGTTCGGCCACGGTCTGCGAAGGCGTTGACACGGAAAACAGCACCGGCGGCGGCAGCAATACCGCCAACGGCAAGGCCCAGAAGATCGTCTATCTGACGCCGAGCTTCGGCGGCTTCCAGCTCGCTCTGTCCTGGACGCCGAACGACAACCATGAGACCGGCAACGGCCATGTCACGATGAATGCCGACACCAAGGGCAACCAGAAGCAGATCGTCGATGCCTATGCGATGTTCAATCGTGACTTCGGCGGCTTCAAGATGCAGTGGGGCGGCGGCGGCTCCTGGTCGCTGGACACCAACGGCGCCCATGTCCAGAAGAAAGAATTCTACCAGACCGGTCTGAACCTGACCTTTGGCCAGTTCTCGATCGGCGGTGCCTTCGAATATATGACGCATCTCGAGGGCGCCAATTCGACCACCAATCAGAGCAACATTAACGGCAATATGTGGGTTGCCGGCGGCGGTATGGCTTATAAGATCGACGCCTTCACCATCGGCGCCCAGTACAGCTACTCCGATGTCCAGGACATCGGCGGCACCCAGGGCAATGACCGCCGCATCCACCAGGTCGAGCTGACCGGCCAGTATGCGATGGGCCCGGGCATCAGCCTCGATGCCGGCATTGGCTATGCCCATGCCGACGGCGATGGCACCGACAAGGCCAAGAACGGCTATGACTCGTTCAATGTCGGCCTCGGCACCTCGTTCACTTTCTGATCGAGGCTGAAACGACTCGACTTTTGGGTCGGCAAAGGGTGCGAAATCGGGGCGTGCAAACGCCTCGATTTCAGCCCCGGCCCAAGCCCCCGATACCGCATCTGGCCTGTGTTTTGATTGCGATAGTGACCAAAAGGTAGCTTGAAGAGCGTTTATTAACCCGGTGTTTCTAAAATAATTATTCCCGCACCGCTTCGGCTGTGGCATGTCCGCCACAGTCGGGGAAAAATGCCACATAATTTGGTTTAAAGGTTTGACAGTCCCGGGGCTTTCCGCAAAGTTATCCGAGTTCGCGGGCCTTTTAAGGCTGTTTGGCTGATTTCGCCGTCACCGGTGACTTATTTTACGACCCGAAGTCGAAAGACAGCTGGGTCGCGAGATAAGTAGATGAGCGAAACCCGCTAAGCCGGCCGACCCACGAACGAGGGGCATCCGATGCTGCGTAACTGGCGTCGGTGGCAATCGCAAACTTAGGGAATCTCGAGATGAAAAAAGTTCTCCTCGGAACCTCGGCCCTGCTCGGCGCCGGCCTTCTGGCCAGCCCGGCTTTCGCGGCCGATGGTATCAAGTTGGGCCTGGGTGGTTTCTTCAAGACCTCCGTCGACGTCAACTTTGATGATCACAGCCAGAATGATCTCGGCAACGGCCGCGACACCAGCATGGTGAGCAGCGACGCCGAAATCTATTTCACCGGCAAGACCACGCTGGACAACGGCCTGACGGTCGGCGCCCGCGTCGAGCTGGAAGGCGAACAGAAGACGGGCGACCAGATCGACGCCGCTTTCGTCTACTTCCAGGGCGGCTTCGGTGAAGTCCGCATCGGTTCGCAGAACAGCGCGCTGGCTTCGATGTGCGTCACGCCGGTCGGCGGTTCCGCTAACTTCGGCGCCTTCTCGCCGAGCAGCGTGAACAACAACGCCTTCCGTGGCACGTTCGCCGGTTCGGCGACGATCTGCGAAGGCGTCGACTCCGAAAACTTCAGCGGTGCGAACGGCAAGAGCCAGAAGGTCGTTTACCTGACCCCGAGCTTCGGTGGTTTCCAGCTCGGCCTCTCCTGGTCGCCGAACGACAACCATGAAAATGGTAACGGCCACACCACGATGAATGCGGTCAGCAAGGGTGATCAGAAGCAGATCATCGACGCTTACCTGGCCTACAACCACGACTTCGATGGCTTCAGCGTTTCGTGGGGCGGCGGCGGCAGCTGGTCGCTCGACAGCAATGGCCCGAACAACCACACCAAGCAGTTCTACCAGACCGGCCTGAACCTGACCTTCGGTCAGTTCGCGGTCGGTGGTGCCTTCGAATACATGCGGCACCTGAACGCTGCTTCCACCGCTTCCGGCGCGTTCGTCAAGAACAGCGGCGGCGATATGTGGGTTGCCGGTGGTGGCTTGTCCTACACCGTCGATGCCTGGACTGTTGGCGCTCAGTACAGCTACAGCCACATGGAAGACATCAGCAGCACTGCTGGCGACAACCGCCATGTGCACCAGGTCGAGCTGACCGGTCAGTACGCGATGGGCCCCGGCATCAACCTCGATGCGGGTATCGGCTACAGCCATGCAGATGGCAGCAGCAGCGACAAGGCCAATGGCGGGTACG
>DATMUQ010000213.1:0-2587 GCA_035563795.1 Terriglobales bacterium
TTGCCGAGTTGGCCAAGGATACGCTGGCCGGCGATTTCCGCCATATCGATACTCAGCACGCCCGCGTCTTGCTGATCGAGGGCACCCATCACATCCTCGGTGGCTATCCGCAGGATCTCTCGGATTATGCCCGCCGCACCCTGGAGCAGATCGGCGTCGAGGTCCTGCTGGGCCAGAACGTGACCGATTGCACGACCGATGGCGTCAAGCGCGGCGATGATTTCCTGCCGGCCCGCACGGTGATCTGGGCGGCGGGTGTCAAGGCGTCACCGATCGCAGCCTGGCTGCAAGCACCGGCCGACCGGGCGGGGCGGCTGCAGGTGCTGGCGGATCTCACCGTGCCGGGTCATCCCGAGATTTTCGTCATCGGCGATACCGCGAGCCTCATTGGCCCCGATGGCAAGCCGGTGCCGGGCATCGCCCCGGCAGCGAAACAGCAGGGCCGCTATGTCGCGCGCGCAATCAAGGCGCGGCTCGCCGGCAAGCCGGCCATCGCGCCCTTCAAGTACCAGCATCAGGGCAGCCTGGCGCAGATCGGCAAGCGCAAGGCGATCATCGATTTCGGCTGGATCAAGCTCAAAGGCGCCATCGCCTGGTGGATCTGGGGCATCGCCCATATCTATTTCCTGATCGGCGTCAGGAGCCGGCTCAATGTCGCGATCAACTGGCTCTGGGTCTATCTCCGCAACCAGCGCAGCGCGCGGCTGATCACGCAGAGTGATGAGCAAGGCCAGGGATAACTATTCCGCCGTGCTACCAAATGCCGCTGCGACCCGGGGCCCTTAGTTATCGATTTCTATCTCGCCGTCGTTGTGCATCCGTCTTGGATGTTGCGGGACCAGCTTGGGCCAAAGCTCATTATATAGGTCCCGAAATTCGCCCGCCTTTTCCCAGTTCAGAAAACATTCCTTGTGCATGCTACTGTCTGAGAAGTCCCAGAGCGGATGCGACTGGTCATGAATGAAGTGGGGAAAGCCGAGGATATCCTCACCCTCGCGCAACAGCTGGTTGCATCGAGGGCAGGTGCTCTTGCCAAGCAGGATGATCCCCATTGGACGGCCCTTATCTGCTCGATCATCTCTCCGCCAGTGCCAGCTTGGCGCCGAGCGCCACGAAGGCGGCGGCGAAGCTGCGGCGCATCCAGGTGAGGATGCGAGGGCGGGAGATGATCTGGTTGCGCACCGCGGCGGCGAACAGGCCGTAGAGCACGAAGACGATGAAGGTCAGTGCCATGAAGATGCCGCTCAGCTCCAGCATGCGGGGCAGGGGATGCGCCTCATGGGCATCGACGAATTGCGGCAGGAAGGCGAAGAAGAAGATCGATAGCTTCGGATTGAGGATGTTGATCAGGATCGCTTGCACGATGACCTTGGCGGTGGAGCGCGGGCTGTCCGCGGTCTCGATGCGCAGTGTCCCGTGCTCCTTCAGCGTCTGCCAGGCCATGTAAAGGAGATAGGCGACGCCGGCATATTTCAGCGTATGGAAGGCAAGCGCGCTGGTATGCAGCAAAGCAGCGAGGCCGAGCACGGCGGCGGCCATATGCGGGACGATGCCGAGGGTACAGCCGAAAGCGGCGACGATGCTGGCCTTGGGGCCGCGCGACAGACCGGCCGCCAGGGTATAAAGAACGCCGGTCCCGGGCGAGACCACGACGATCAGGGTGGTGATCAGGAAATCAAGACTCACGGCATGCTCCCCGCAGACTGGTTTGCGGCAGTCTAGAGCGCGATCGTTCTTGATGGAAGCAGACATGCTTCCATCAAGAACGTGAATCGCCCTCTATCTTGTTTAATAGAGCCGGATTCACGTTTTGGACAAAATCGCGGGGCGATTCTGTCTAAAACGATCCGGCTCTGGCGAGGATGCGGCGGCGCGCCAGATCGTTGCATGCGGATGCAAGGGGCATGTCAGCTGGCCGGCCAATAGGAAGGTGATATGAGGATCGTATCCGCTATCCTGCGAAAGCCTGCAACAGGTGCTGTGTGGCGGTATCATGGCATTGAGCAGCCACATCCTGCAGCGCGTTGGCTTTCGACATGGCCTGGTATTCCTTGTTCGCGGCCGCGGTTTCCTCCTGTACCTGGGCGTTCACGGCATCGCTCAGAGCCTGTTCCAACCGCTTTTCGGCGTTTTCCACCGAAGCATCTGCGACGGCGCCCCGGCTAGGGTCGGAGAGGACGTCCTTGATCCGCTGCTTGATGGCAGCGTCATGGTTGTCGGCCCGGGCCATCATCTCAGCACCTTGCCGTTGCAGGACGCCGTCGGCACAGGAGCCGGCCGCCACCTCGGAGGCCACGCTGATCTGGTTTGTTCGCTGTACCGTGACATGGGCGCTGCTGAGCCAGACACAATCTGCACCGGTCGTCATCTGGCGCGTCGTCGCCTGGATATTGATCATGCCGTCGAGCTTCGTCTCATAATACAGCACGACGTTGATATGATTGACGCCGGCGGTGCCACCGCGTGCGGCATTCTGCTCCGTCAAGGCATGCGCCGTCCGGCTGTGGTCCAGCGAGGCCGGCTCGCTCGTCAGATTGACATCGATGGCCGGCGTTCCCATCGTCCTGCATGTATCGGATGCGGCGGG
>DATMUQ010000214.1:0-3888 GCA_035563795.1 Terriglobales bacterium
GGAAGCACCCATGCACATGCGGCATCCTTTCCAGGTTGCGCTGCCGCCAAGCCGGGCGGAGCAATTCGTTGCTGATATCTCAATAGTACGAGATCGATGTTTTATTATCAACGAAAATCGTACACGTTGTGGAATCGGCAATGAAGCTGTGCTGGAATGCCGGCTAACCTGCCGCCTCCCCGCTCCAACATGGCCCGACGATCGGCATAGCCTCCCAGGGAGAACTCTTCGATCGAGGCAGCTGTTCCGCGGTTGGTGCCGCAGCTTTTCATCCCCACATGATGATTGCTGTGCCCTGAACAGGCGGTGATCGCCATCGCCCCCCGGACTTTTGATTATTCTGTCAGCTTACCGTCACCCATCGATGACACGAATCTGTCACCGCTTTGTCGCTTTGCTTGGTTAAGCAGATGCCTCGGCTGGAGGAAGATGGTTTCAGCCGAAACGACGCTTGCCACTGCGCGCATGAGACGCCGGGGAAACCGCGGTGTCGGAAAGGCCGCAGGCGATTTGAACGGCCGAGGATTGATATATGGGGATGTCATGCACCTTGATTTTATGCGCCGCGATTTCAGCCTGACCGGATCTCTTTTGTTACGCGGCCTTCTTGCGCTCATGCTCGCCGCAATCGTCATACCGTTCCTGTCGCTGCCCAGCCCGCCTGCCCTGGCCGCCACCAAGCTGCCGGAGATCGATGCGGCACTTGCCGCCCAGGTCTCCGATCAGGTGCGCAAGGATCTGAACGCCGACGTGGAGTTGATGCAGATCACCGCAACCACGACCGGGGATGGCAGCGCGGACGGAAGCCAGAGCCGGACGCCGATCTCCTTCCTGTTTCGCACCAATGGCAGGGGCTACCAGATGACGGTGAGCAATTACGGCACCTTTGTCGGCGCGCCGGCGATTTTGCCGCGCTCGGCCAATGTCGCCTTGCCCATTCAATTCATCAGCCTGAAGGACGCGCTGGCTCTTGCCCGCGCCAAAGGCTTCAGCCAAACTGCAAGCCTGCATCCGGTCATGCAATCACAGACCAGTCCGGACGGTTTGCAGCGGATCGGTTGGCTTTTCGCAGCGCCAGGCGATCCCACCAGCAAACAGATTTTCGTCAGCGCGGAAGGTCACCAGGTCGGTAGCGTACAACAGCTCTTCGGCAGCCTCCGGCAATAACTGAAGCCCGGGTCGCTTCGCTGCAGGAAGAGCGCCTGATGCCGGCCGCGTCTGTTAGGCAATGCACAACCGATGATGCAGTGAAACGGAACGCATCATGTTGCCAGATGACCTGCCGGATAATGTCATTCCGTTCCGCCCGCGCAAAAAGCGTGATCGGCCGAGAGCCGAGGAGCGCGTCGATGCGCCAGCGCATATTGATCATCCCGCCCATATCGATCACATCGTCAACGCTAGCACTGGCCGGGCACAGCCTGGGAAACGTGAACTAGGCGCCGTCCGAGGCGGTACCCTGCTCCCCGCTCCATCGGCGCATAATTCCGCCCCGGCGATGGCTTCGATGCCCATGTCGTCGGCGCGCCCGCAAGCCGCCGCCACATCTGCCGCGGACCACCCGTTGAACCAGCCGCCTGCCATTGGAGAGCGTACTGGCCGGTCGGGGGATCGGTCGGGCGACACGACCCAACAAGGGGCGACGACATCGTCAACGGCGGCGGATCGCCGATCAGCAGATCCTGCTGTAATGACTACTGCCTCGGCGGATCGGACGCGCATGGCCGGCACCACCGTCTCCGGCAACCGGGCCGCGCCGGGCCAGACCATCTGGCCGGAGCAATCGTCCCATATGACCGGCAAGACCTTCTCCTGGCGGCGAACCGGGCTGCTGCTGGCCGGCAGCTTCGTGCTTGGCGCTCTCATCGCCTGGGGTGCCATTGCCATTGGCGCCGACATCGTCGGCGTCTGGCCGCATGGTTTTGCTTTCTACGTGATGCTGATCGGCGGCGGCATGACCATGCTGCTCACCGCCGCCTTGATGATGGCCTTGTTCTACAGCGATAGCAGCGGCCATGACGATGTGGTGCAACAGTTCCGGCCATCGCCGCGGCCGGCACAGGACCTGTCATCCGAACCGGAGCGCAAACGCCCCGGCGGCCCGCAGCAATAGTGTCTTTTCCGGAAGCGTAGCCCGCCCTGCGCCGCGGCAAACGAAATGAGCCGGCAAGCACCGCCTGGCTGCGATCAGCCCGTCAGCGGGTTCTCCAGCATGTCGACGGAAATGCGCGCACCGAGCAGCATATCGACATGCTCGCCATCTTCCGCCAGCGGCAAGGTGAGATGGCCGTATTGGATGAAGCTGCGCTCCGGATTATGGAGGCTGGCAATACCGAAATCGGGCAGCTTGGTTTCGATCACCGTGACCAGCCGCTGGTGCAGCTCGGCATAACGCGGGCCATAGGCCGTTTCGTCGAGGAAGCGGCCGGAAATCTCCTTGCCCAGCAATTCCACGAAATGGGTACCGACAAGCCTGACGCGAAAGCGATAACCACTCTCGGGCGGTATCACGATGTCGTAGAGCAAAAGATAGGGCAGCAGCGCGTGCAGTTCTTCCGGCTTGATATGCTGTCGTCCCGGTAGCCGGTCGCCGACACGCTTGCTGGTCCAGTAATCGACCAGTTGACGGAACCGGTGGTCCAGCTGCGTCGCATGAAAGACGCGGTCGGGTCCATCGAAGCGCTTGGCCAGTTCGGTATCCAGCGTATCCGCCAACGACATAGCCTTCCTTACCCTCAAGGAGACTGACCGGGCGCAGTTATCCTGGCGCTCTTTGCCGGCAAAAGACGCTGCGATCGTAGAAGACGTTGCGATCGATCACCTTGCCGGGTCCGATATCCCCCTGAAGCACACCTGCACCGCTAACAATGTGGAGCAGTTGCCCGCACTACACAATATCGGAATTCGCCGCCAAAATATTGCGCAGCACGCAATAATTTGAAACCGGGGAGCCGAATTACGACTGGCGTTGTTTCATCTTTCGACGGCCAGGCGATCTAGGTCAAAGCGGGCAAGCGCGACTGCGGCCAGTATGAACGTCAGCACCGTGCCCAAAAGGGATGGCAAAACCACAGAGTTCAGCAGAATTTTGGTCTGGAAGGTTGGATAAGCCGCATGACGACTCCTCGTATGACCAATGATCACCCGGTTGCAGCGGACGCGCCACGGGCTGATGAGGCTGTGCAAGCGTTACCCGGCCGCACGGACCAGGGCGATGACGCTCAAACGGGCGAAGAACAGCAGGCGGAAATCCTCGCCGCCCTGACAGATGGCCGGCTGTTTGCAAGCTCATCCCCAGCCCCCGCACCGCAGCATATCGAGACGCATTGCTCGCATATCTTTCTGACCGGCGAGCGTGCTTTCAAGATGAAGCGGGCGATCGCCTTCTCATATCTCGACTACCGGACTCTGGAAGCACGCGAACGCTGCATCAAGGCCGAGCTGGAGCTCAACCGCCGCACCGCACCGCAGCTTTACTTGCGCTGTCACAAAATCATCCGCGCGGCCGAAGACCGCCTCGCTTTCGCGCCGCCATCGGATCCACGGCCGGCGCTCGACTGGCTGGTCGAGATGCGGCGCTTCGCCGACGACGCCTTGCTCGCCGATCGCGCTGACCGGGGATTGCTGACGGCGGGACAGATGCGCGATCTCGCCGACGCCATCCACGATTTTCATGTCGCGGCGGCGCAGCGTCCCGATCATGGCGGCGCCGCGGAAATGGCCCGCGTGCTGGACGAATGCCTCGACAATATGCGGCTGCGGGTGCCGCCGCTTGCGGCAGCGGAGATCGAGCGGCTGGCCGAGGCCATGGACCAGCAGGTCAGCGCCCTCCTCGGCCTGATCGACCGGCGTCGACAACGGGGATATGTCCGCCAGTGCCATGGCGAT
>DATMUQ010000215.1:0-4657 GCA_035563795.1 Terriglobales bacterium
CCGACCCGGCCATCCGCAGCCTCTGCCAGTGGCTGGAAGAAGAGGGCGGCCGGGCGACGGCGGAGATGGGGTAGCGCCTACCGGTCAGGCAGGGACTTCCGCCGACTGCCGCAGGTCCGAGAGATCGATCTTCTGCCGCTCGGGATCGATCGACAGACGAAGATCGTGGAACTTCCGCAAGCGGCTGCGATGCGCAATGCTGATGATCGCCGCCTGGGGCAGTCGCTCGATCAGCAGCTGGTACATCTTCTCCTCGCTATCCTCGTCCAGGGCCGAAGTCGCTTCGTCGAGGAACAGCCAATCCGGTTTGGTGAGGATGGCGCGGGCAATGGCAATGCGCTGTTGCTCGCCGCCAGAGAGGATCAGCGACCAGTTGTTCTTTTCATCGAGACGTGGCGTCAGGGAATCAAGGCCCACTAGCTTGAGGGCATCGACGATTTGTTCCGATGGCACTGCATCCGGTGTCATCGGGAAGCACAAGGCTTCGCGCAAGCTGGCGATGGGCAGATAGGGTTTCTGTGGCAAGAACAAAGTTCGTCGCTCAGCCGGCAATTGCACCTTGCCGCGGCCGAATGGCCAGAGCCCGGCCAAGGTGCGGAACAAGGTGGTTTTGCCGCTCCCCGAAGGCCCGTCGATCAGGACATGCTGGCCGGGGCGAACAGTAAAGCCGATCCCGCTCAGCAATTGCCGTCCGTCAGGCAGCGCAACTTCGGTCAAGTCGGCAGTCAGATGCTTCTGGCCATCATGGTGGATCGCCAGTTCAGACATGCGGGCCGCATCCTGTTCCGCTTTTTCGATCGCGTCGACGAAAGCGATCAAGCGGTTCACGCTCGCTTTCCAATCGGCGAGCGAAGAGAAGGCATCCACAAACCAGGAGAGGGCACTCTGGACGCTGCTGAAGGCATCGGCGATCTGCGTCAGGGTGCCGAAGCTGATAGCCCCGGAAAAGTACCGCGGGGCGGCGACAAAGAAGGGGAAAACACTGGCTGCCTGGCCGTAGAAAGATGTGAACCACGTCAAGCGCTTGGTCTGCTTCATATACTGGAACCAGTTGCGCCAGACCTTATCAAAGGCAACATCAAGGCGACGCTTTTCATCCGCTTCACCGCCATAGAAAGCGACACTTTCGGCATTCTCGCGGAGCCGCGTCATGCCGAAGCGGAAGCTGGCATTGAAGCGTTCCTGCATGAAATTGATCCCGACCAGCGGCCGACCAATGCGATAGGCAAGGTAGGAGCCGACGCCGGCATAGAGGACTGCGACCCACAGCATGTAGCCGGGAATCGTGATGGTCTGGCCGGCGAGGGTGAAGGTGAGTGGACCCGATACGGACCACAGGATGAAGGTGAAGGAGAACAAGGTGACAACCGAGTTCAGCAGTCCCATCAACAGCGAGACCGTCGAACTGGTGAAGGAATTGATATCCTGCTCAATCCGCTGTTCCGGATTGTCGGTGCCGTAATCGCCGAGCTGGAGTAGATAATAGGTGCGCTTATTGAGCCAGCGTTGCAGCAGGGTGTCGGTCATCCACCGGCGCCAGCGGATCATCAGCATTTGTCGCAGGTAGAGGTAGTAGACGGCGACGACGATATAGATGCCGGCAATGATGCTAAATTTTACGAGCAGGTGATAAAACGCCGGCTCATCTTTGGCTTGAAGCGAGTTGAAGAAGTCCCGGTTCCAGTAGTTGAGAATAACGTCGATGCCGACCAGGCCCAGATTCATGCCGATCACGATGAGCGACAGGATCCAGGCGAGTTTCCAATCCTTCGAGCGCCAATAGGGCGCGGTCAGTTTCCAGAATTTGGCGAAGAAATTGCGCGGCTGAAGCTGTGTCGGCTGGGCCGGCTGGAGGTCGGTATCGGCGGGCATCTCGAGGTGATCCGTTCCGGTTGGCAACTGTCTGGCAGTTTAGCCCTGCGGAAGGGGAAAGCCAGGGAGCGCGGTGTAACCGATTGTAACCCTTTGAAACAGCCGCGCGGAGATGAATCCCATCGCGGCTTGTCAGGACGGCTTGATCAGCAAAGCGCGGTCGATGGCGGCGGCGGTTGCGGGGGGCTCGCGCATGATCAGTTCAAAGAACTGCTGCATTACCTGACAATATTCCCCGGGCTGGCCTTTGCGTTGCTTGAGCGTGTTCATGGTCGAAGTCAAAGCAGGGGCCTTGGTCGGCAAGTTACGCCGGAAATCCGCCAATGCCTGCCGGTCAGCGGCATCATCGCGACCCGCTTGCGGATGGGCCAGTGCCGCCTTGATCAGATCGGCGAGGGCCTTGTTCAGGGTCGCTTGGATCTCCGGCGGCAAGTTGCGTTCGGAGGGATTGCTGACAATGCTGTTCTTCGGAAAGAGCGAGGCAGCACAGGCATCGGGTGCATTCTTGGCGAGATAGACGACGACACTGAGCTCTGCCTGTTGATATTGCAGCAGCCGTTCATCCGGTGCGTTCCTGATATAGGCGGGCATCAAAGAATTGCTCACGAAATCCGCGGCTTCCGCCATGATTTGCCCGATGCCCCGGCCGGCTTTTGCGCCATTCAAGAAAATGTCGCGGAGCTTCTGATAATTCTGAGGATCTTCCTTGGCGATGACGTCGATCGCCGGATCATGCCGGAGCCGCGCATCGAGATCGCTGGTGCTGGCCCAGTAGGTCATGACCTGGGGCGGAAAGGTGCGGGCATCGACGAAATAGTCGACCACATGCGCCGTGGTCAGTTCGGATGTGGTGGGGAACCAGATCGATTCCGGCGCGGTGTGAATGGCGCGTTCGGCGAAGGCGTCGGGAATGCCGGCTTCTTCATACAGGTGCCGCATCGCGTCATTGCCGTTCGCCGAACTTTCGCCATTGATCGAGCTGCTGTGGAAACCCAGGCGAGCATTGCCAGCCATATATCGCGGTGCCCCGGCGATATAGGCGATGGTGCAGGCGCTGGCGCAGCCTGTCGACGTATAGGTCGCGAGATGCCGTTCCTTGATGAGCAGGGCGAGTTTGTATCCTTCGACGATCTTGCCGCCGGGGCTGTTGAGACGAATCAAGAAAACGGTCGGATTGGCATCCAGCATCTGCTTGACGGCATCGGTCACGCCGGGCGTCATGGCGCCACTGACGACGAGTTCCCGGCCATTCGGGTCCAGATGCAAAGAATATGTCTGTCTTCCTGGTTCCGCCGACACACAGCCGCCCAGCAGGAGGAGTGCGGCGAATCTCCAGGCCTTCAATGCGCTTGCCGGAAATTTACCAGGAACGCGGCACGCGGCTGGGGTTGACCGCGAGGTCTGCCATATGGCGGACAGTTGACGTGATGGCATAATCTACCGGCCCCAATAACCATGACATCTGCGCAGGCAAGGCTAGATAGTTCCCGGTTTTTTGCCAAGCCGCTATTGCAGCCATTTCGGGTGTGGTGTCGGACGCTTACGAGTTCGGTCCCATCAGATCTCGCAGGATGATGGCGGCATCTGCCGGCGATTGATCGAGGATGTCGCGATAGAAAGAGGTAACCGCGCCGCAAAGCGCTGCCGGATTATCGCGGCCGTTCTCCGGGTGATCGATGAGCTCGACAAGTGCCGGATCGCTGCCATTGAGATGGCGATAGAATTTGCTCTTCGCTTTGTAGATATCGCTGCTGCTATCGGCGGCATGGGGCTGCTCGAAGGACGAGCTGATGACATCCGCCAGGGCCATGTCGATGTCATGCCGGATCGATTGCGGTACGTGGAACTCGGTATGTGTCCGGGGCAGGCCCAGTTCCGGAAATGCCTGGGCCGCGCAGAGCTCCGGACCATGCTGCGTCACATAGTCGAGCTTGGCGATATCCGCCCGCTGGTAGCGAAGGATCGGCTCATCGGCCGCCCGCCGGACATAGAAGGGAAGATATTGGTCGATGATGACGCTGGCGGCATCGTCTTCGATATCGGTGATCCGACGACCCAGCCTGGCCCCGGTCAGATAGATCTCCTGCACCCGGGCATAGGCCACGGCGTCATGCTTGGCAATGATAGCGTAGAGATTATCTTCCTTGAGCAGCTGATCGACCTCTGTCGGCGAATGCCAGTAGGCCAGGCCCGATTCCGCAAACTGGTGGCGATCGACAAATTTGTCGACGACTTTTGCCTGGCGCAGTTCGTCATGGTTGGGGAACCAGACCTCGTTGGGGGCGGTACCCAGGGCCTTGGTGATGAAGGCGTCCGGCAATCCATCGGCGTGATACGCCTGGTAGAAGACGACGTTTCCCCGCGTCGAGGCCTCACCGCTATCCTTGTCGTAGCTGCTGTGAAAGCCGAGCCAGGCATCGTCGGCGAGATAGCGGGTGGTGCCCGCCAGGAAGGCGATGGTGCAGGCGCTGGCACAAATCGTCGACGTATAGGTCGCCAGGTGTCGCTGCTGGATCAGCACTGCCAGCAGGCGACCCTCATGCAATTCGCCGCCATCACTGTTCAGATGAATGACGTGAACGGACGGATGGGCATCGAGAAGTTTTTGCACCGCTGCGGTCGTGCCCTCGGGCATGTCACCCGCCAGCTCCATCTCGTCACTGTTCGACAACAGGTGGATGGAATAGGGGCCGAGGTTATGGGGAAGGGCTGCGCGCTGTGGCGTTGCCGCTGGGGCCGCCGCGACGGTGGGTGTCGTCGGCGCCTGGCAGCCGGACAACAGACT
>DATMUQ010000216.1:0-5814 GCA_035563795.1 Terriglobales bacterium
GCTTGCCCAACAGCCGATTACTCGGCGGCCTTCTCGGCCAAGTGCTTGTCGCGATAATCCTTGATCGCGGCCTTGATGGCGTCTTCCGCCAGCACCGAGCAATGGATCTTCACCGGCGGCAAGGAAAGCTCCTTGGCGATATCGGTGTTCTTGATCTGCTCGGCCTCGGCCAGGGTCTTGCCCTTGACCCATTCGGTCGCCAGCGAGCTCGAGGCGATCGCCGAACCGCAGCCGAAGGTCTTGAACTTCGCATCCTCGATGCGACCATCGGTGCCGACCTTGATCTGCAGCTTCATGACGTCGCCGCAAGCCGGCGCGCCGACCAGACCGGTGCCGACATTGTCTTCGCCCTTGTCGAGCGTGCCGACGTTACGCGGGTTCTCGTAGTGATCCAGCAGCTGATTGCTATAGGCCATGATAGTTCTCCCTTATTCCATAATCCCGATCAGGTGCCGCTCAGTGCTCGGCCCACTGGATCGATTTGATGTCGATGCCTTCCTGCGCCATTTCCCAGAGCGGGCTCATGGCGCGCAAACGATTGACCGACTGCACGATATGCTCGACGGCATAATCGATGTCCTGTTCCGTCGTGAAACGGCCGATGCCGAGGCGCAGCGAGGTATGCGCCAATTCTTCCTCAACGCCCAAGGCGCGCAGCACGTAAGACGGCTCCAGCGAAGCGGAGGTGCAGGCCGAACCCGATGACACCGCCAGATCCTTGATCCCCATCATCAACCCCTCACCCTCGACATAGGCAAAAGAGATGTTGAGGTTGCCAGGGATGCGCTGCTCCAGATCGCCATTCAGGAAGACTTCCGGCAGCTGTTCCTTGATCTTGTTGTACATGCGGTCGCGCAGATATTTGAGGCGCTCGGTCTCCGCGCCCATTTCCTTTTCGGCAATGGCACAGGCCTCACCAAGACCGACGATCAACGGCGTCGGCAGGGTACCCGAGCGCATGCCGCGTTCCTGGCCACCGCCATGGATCAGCGCTTCGAGGCGCACGCGCGGCTTGCGGCGGACGTAAAGCGCACCGATGCCCTTCGGACCGTAAATCTTGTGGCCGGAGATCGACATCATGTCGATGTTCATCGCATTGACGTCGAGCGGGATCTTGCCGACCGCCTGGGCCGCATCGGTGTGGAAATAGACGCCACGCGCGCGGCAGATCTTGCCGATCTCGGCCAGCGGCTGGATAACGCCGATCTCGTTATTCACTGCCATGATGGAGACGATGACCGTCTGATCGGTAATCGCCGCCTTCAGTTGCTCGAGATCAACGAGACCGTTCTGCTGCACCGGCAGATAGGTGACCTTGAAGCCTTCCATCTCCAGGTGACGGCAGGAATCGAGGATGCACTTATGCTCGGTCACCGTGGTGATGATGTGATTCTTCTTGCCCTTGTGGAAATGAGCCACACCCTTGAGCGCCAGATTGTTGGATTCCGTCGCACCCGAGGTGAAGATCACTTCCTTTTCATCGGCGCCGATGATCGAGGCCACCTGGGCGCGCGCCTTCTCCACACCCTCTTCCGCTTCCCAGCCGAAGCTGTGGTTGCGCGAATGCGGATTGCCGAACTTCTCCGTGAAGTAAGGCAGCATGGCTTCAACCACGCGCGGATCGCAGGGCGTCGTCGCCTGGTAATCGAGATAGATCGGCAGTTGCGGTTTGTTGGTACCGACAGCCGTATCGTTCGCCGGGTTCTTGGCTGCGTTGTTTGCGCTCATGCTCAATCTGCTCCTTCCTTGCTCAAGCCGCCGTGAACACGCTGCCGGCAGCCTCGGCTGCACCGGTCTGGCGCGTCTGGATGGAAGACCAGGCCGCAACGAAGCGCTCCACATCTTCCTGGCTCGATTGCCAACCTAAACTGACGCGAATGGCAGTACCGGCAGTCGCCGCACCAAAACCCATCGCGGTAATCACATGACTTGGGCGCACCTTGCCCGAAGAACAAGCCGAACCGGCACTGACGGCGACACCGGCCAGATCCAGCGCCATCACCAGGGTCTCGCTGTTCTTGCTACCCGATGCGAAACACGAGGTATTCGGCAGCCTTTCATGGCTCTGCGGCAGGGCCATGCCCTGGCTGCGGCCAAAGAAGGTAATCGGCTGCCCCAGACTCTGCAGCTGTGCTTCCAGATGGTCGCGCAGCGCGCTGATACGTGCCAGTTCGGCGCCGGTATCGACCATCGCAGCCGCGCCGAATCCGGCGATCGCCGCGACATTCTCGCTGCCGGCCCGGCGGCCGCGTTCCTGGCCGCCACCGAGGAGCAACGCCGTCATCTCGCGATCGCGTCCCAGCACCAGGGCACCAACGCCTTGCGGGCCGCCGATCTTGTGACCGGACAGGGTCAGGAAATCGATGTCGAGCAGAGAAATGTCGACAGCAATCCTGCACATGGCCTGGGCGGCATCGACATGCAGCAGGCCTCCATGACGATGCACCAACTCGCTGATCGCCGCGACTGGCTGGATCACGCCGGTCTCGTTATTCGCCATCATGATCGAGACTAAAGCCGGGCGCGCATCCTGCTGCAGCAGGCTTGCAAGGTGATCGAGATCGATCTCGCCGCTGCGCTGTGCCTGGATGATCTCAGCACCCATCTGCCGCGCCGGCTTCAGGATCGAGTCATGCTCGATCGCCGAGACCAGCAGGCGATGATTGCCGGCATTGAGCAGCGCCAGGTTGTTGGCCTCGGTCCCACTTGCCGTGAAGATGACATTCTCCGATCGCGCACCAACCCGCAACGCAACTTGCTGGCGGGCGATGTCGACATGGCGCCGGGCATTACGGCCAAAGCCATGCACCGAAGACGGATTGCCGGTCTCCTGCAACACGGCCGACATCACCGCCAGCGCCTCGGGGCGCAGCGGGCTGGTCGCGTTGTAATCGAGATAACTCACCGGCTTCATCTATACGTACACTCGCAATCTGGGCACTCGTAATCTGGAAATCGTGTCGCCGGGCTTATTCCGCGGCGACCGTGGTCGGGTCGGTGGCCGGCAGCGCCGGTGACTTCAGGTTGGTCACCTGCGCGGGTTCGCTCACCGTCGGCACCGGCGCCGCGACGCCATCGGCGCGCTCGACCGGCATGGCCTTGCCAAGAACCCGGCGGTTGCAGACATCGGCCAGCGAGACGGCGCTGAGGAACAGCTGGATCTGATGGGAGAGTTCTTCCCAGAGATCATGGGTCAGGCAGCGGCTCTTATCGCTGTGACAACCAGCCGCCGAATTCGGCTTACATCGCGTCGCCCGGATCGGCTCGTCGACGGCGAGAATGGCATCGGAGATGCGGGTATCCTCGGCGCTGCGGGCGAGCAGATAACCGCCACCCGGGCCACGCACGCTCTTGACCAAGCCGCTGCGCCGCAGCTTGGCAAAGAGCTGCTCCAGGTAAGAGAGCGAAATCTCCTGCCGGGCGGAAATATCCGCCAGGGCAACCGGCCGGCCATTGCTGTTGCTGGCTAGGTCGACCAGTGCCATTACCGCATAACGTCCTTTGGTGCTCAGTCTCATCGACTTGCCTCCTTCAACCAGCCAGCCCCGTTGTCTGAACCGATCGCCGGATCGGCCGCCTCGATCGCTTGCGACAGGGTGCCGTTAACGACGAGATGGGTTTTGGCTTCATCCAGTTCCGCTTCCATCGCGGTGATCCGTGCCTGCAGATTCGACACCTGGTCGAGCAGGCCCTCAATCGCCCGAGCCGTCGGGTCGGGCAGATCGCGGCTAGGAATGCCATAAGCGTTGAATTCGTTGCAGCTGCCTTTCGGCATGACCACCCTGCCCGGATTGCCGACCACGGCAGCACCCGGCGGCACATCCTTCAGCACCACCGAGGCGGCGCCGACACGGGCACCCTTGCCGACGGTGATATTGCCGAGGACCTGGGCACCGGCGCCGACGATGGCGCCCGATTCCAGGGTGGGGTGGCGCTTGACGCCGACCTGGGCCGCGGAATTGACCGAGGGCAGGATGCCGCCCAGGGTGACACCCTGATAAAGGGTCACGTCATCGCCCACCACGGCCATCTCGCCGATCACCGTGCCCATGCCATGGTCGATGAACAGGCGGTCGCCGATATGGGCGCCAGGGTGTATCTCAATACCGGTCAGCCAGCGGGCGGTCTGGGAAACCATCCGCCCCAGGGTCTTGAAACCGTTCTTCCAGAAGAAATGGGCGCCGCGATGGGCCAGGACGGCATGGAAGCCCGGATAGGTCAGGGCAACCTCCAGCCGGGACCGCGCCGCCGGGTCGCGGGCGATGATAGAATCAAGTTCCGCCGCAAGGCGCTTGAAAATCATACCGGCCATCGTGTTTACTACCTCGCCGTTGCGCCCCAAGACCGACAAATTTTGTCGGATATTGGGCTAGGCTTATGCGGGAACATTCTTACTCGTCGGTCATATAGTATGTCCCACTACCACAGTCAAGTTTGAGACCGGATCGGCAAGTAATACGACCGCCCATAACCATACGATGACGTCAACCTTCTGTGATATTTGCGATTGAAACAGGGCCACATGGGTCGGATGACCGACTGGGGAGGCGCTCTGTGACAGGCGATGGCAGGTTCCACGTTGTCAGAGAAAAGATAAAGAATCGAGCTGATTAGGCATGCCTGAAGTAATCATGAACGGGCCGGAAGGCCGCCTGGAAGGGCGCTATCAACCGGGGACCACCCCGAATGCGCCGATCGCCTTGATGCTCCATCCGCACCCGCAGCATGGCGGCACGATGAATAACAAGGTGGTCTATGCCTTGTTTCAGTCGTTCCAGCGGCAGGGCTTCGCCGTCCTGCGCTTCAATTTCCGCGGTGTCGGCCGCAGCCAGGGCAAGTTTGACCGTGGCGAAGGGGAATTGAGCGATGCCGCGGCGGCACTGGATTGGCTGCAGACGGTCAATCCTAATGCCAGCCAGTGCTGGATCGCCGGCTTTTCCTTCGGCGCCTGGATCAGCATGCAATTGCTGATGCGCCGGCCGGAGATCAGCGGCTTCATCTCGGTGGCACCGCCGGCCAATATTTACGATTTCAGCTTCCTCGCCCCCTGCCCGTCCTCCGGCCTGATGATCCAGGGCGACCAGGACACCATCGTGCCGCAGGAATCGGTGAACAAGCTGGTCAACAAGCTGAGCCATCAGCGGGGCATCAAGATCGATTACAGGCTGATCCCCGGGGCCAGCCATTTCTTCACCGAACACCTGGATCAGATGACCCAAGTGGTGGACGACTATCTGAACGTCCAGGTGCAGGAAGTGGCCGCCAAGATCCGCGCCGCGCGCTGAGCCAATTGCCGTGAATTGAAAAATGCCGCGCCCTGCAAGCGCGGCATTTTTCATGGGTGCAAGGCGCGCGCGGCTCAGCCGCCTCCCGCACTGCGATGTAGCTTGCCGCCGGTCAGTGGCTGCGGCACGCCGGTGGTGCCGGGGAAGCTGATCGGCAGGCCGGCCTTGGCACGGACCGCCATGAAGGCAAAGGCCTGCGCTTCCAGTGCGTCCCCATCCCAGCCGACCGCCTCGACCGGGTCCACACTGACCTTGAGGCGGTCACGCAAACCCGCCATCAACACCGGGTTGTGGCGCCCGCCGCCCGTCACCAGCCAGCGTTTTGGCGGTTCCGGCAGCCAGCGCAAAGCCCCGGCGACCGTGGCGGCCGTGAAGGCGGTCAAAGTAGCGGCGCCATCGGCAGCGGACAGGCCTTCCGGCATGAAGGCCCGGAAAGCATCGCGGTCGAGTGACTTCGGCACCGGCAGGTTGAAATAGGGATGCGCCAGCCAGGCGGCCAGGCGATCAGGGTCGACCCGGCCGGCTTGCG
>DATMUQ010000217.1:0-7217 GCA_035563795.1 Terriglobales bacterium
CAGCTTCAGGGTGACCAGCGGCCGCCCCTGCTCCACCCGGCTCAAGAAGCCGGCGGTGACCTCATGGGCTTCGTCCCGGAGCAGGCCCAATTCGACCTTGCAGCCGGCCTGCCTCAGCTTCTCGATGCCGCCGCCGGCCACCCGCGGATCGGGATCCTGCAGGGCGACGACACAGCGGGCGATGCCGGCGGCGATCAACGCTTCGGCGCAAGGCGGCGTCTTGCCGTGATGAGCGCAGGGTTCCAGTGTGACATAGGCGGTGCCGCCTTTGGCCGCCGCGCCAGCCTGGCGCAGGGCTTCAGTCTCGGCATGTGGACGGCCACCCGGCTGGGTAACGCCACGGCCGACGACGATGCCGGATCGATCGAGAATGACACAGCCGACGGCGGGATTGGGCCAGACCCGACCAAGGCCCCGCCTTGCCAATGACAAGGCGGCGCGCATATGGCCGAGATCGGCCTCAGTCGTTTTCTGTGCCGCCAATCTTGCCGACGAAGGTTTCGAAATCCTTCGCCTCGCGGAAATTGCGGTAGACCGAGGCAAAGCGGATATAGGCGACTTTGTCCAAGGTACCGAGGGCATCCATCACGGCTTCGCCGATGACGGAAGTGGGGATTTCGCTCTCACCGGAGCTTTCGAGCCGGCGCACTATTCCGTTAACGACCCGCTCCAGGCGGTCGGAATCCACGGGGCGCTTGCGCAGGCTGATCTGCATCGAACTCAGTAGTTTCTCGCGATCGAAGGGCTCGCGCTGACCGTTGCTTTTCACAACGATCAGCTCGCGCAGCTGGACCCGCTCGAAAGTGGTGAAGCGGGCCCCGCAATTGGTGCATTGCCGCCGCCTGCGGATAGCCGAATTATCGTCGGTCGGCCTGGAATCCTTGACCTGCGTATCTTCGTTTCCGCAGAACGGACAGCGCATGCATTACCCCCTATTACTCTGCCCCCACAGAGCGCTTACCGATAAATCGGGAAGCGCTTGCAGAGGGCGCGAACTTCTTCACGCACGGCCTTTTCGACCGCGCTGTTATCAGTCGGATTGGCAGCCAAGCCATCGAGCACGCGGATGATCATCTGGCCGACCTGCTTGAACTCGGCCGGACCGAAGCCGCGCGACGTCGCCGCCGGCGTACCGAGGCGGATACCCGAGGTGATGGCTGGCTTCTCCGGATCGTACGGGATGCCGTTCTTGTTGCAGGTGATGCCAGCCTCTTCCAGGCTGTGTTCGGAAGCCTTGCCGGTCAGCTTCTTCGGCCGCAGGTCAACCAGCATCAGATGGTTGTCGGTGCCGCCGGTGGTGATGGCAACGCCGCCTTCGACCAGCGTCTGGGCCAGCACCTTGGCATTCTCGACCACGGTCGAGATGTAGTTTTTGAATTCCGGCTGCAGCGCTTCGCCGAAGGCCACCGCCTTGGCGGCGATGACATGCATCAGCGGACCGCCCTGCAGACCCGGGAACACGGCGGTGTTGAACTTCTTGCCGAGTTCCTCGTCATTGCTGAGGATCATGCCGCCACGCGGACCGCGCAGGGTCTTGTGCGTGGTGGTGGTGACCACATGGGCATAGGGCAGCGGGCTCGGATGGTCACCGGTGGCGACCAGGCCGGCGAAATGCGCCATGTCGACCATGAAATAGGCGCCGATTGAATCGGCGATCTCACGGAAGCGCTTGAAGTCCCAAACGCGCGGATAAGCGGAACCGCCAGCCAGGATCAGCTTCGGCTTGTTTTCCTTGGCCAGCTTCTCGACCTCGTCCATGTCGATGCGCTGGGTATCCTGGCGCACTGTATAGGGCACCACCTTGAACCATTTGCCGGACTGGTTGACGGGCGAGCCATGGGTCAGGTGACCGCCGGCTGCGAGGTTCAGGCCCATGAAGGTGTCGCCCGGTGACAGCAAGGCGAAGAACGCCGCCTGGTTGGCCTGGGCGCCGGAATGCGGCTGCACATTGGCATAGGCGCAGTTGAACAGCTTCTTGGCGCGGTCGATCGCCAGCTGCTCGGCGATATCGACGAATTCGCAGCCGCCGTAATAGCGCTTGCCGGGATAACCCTCGGCATACTTGTTGGTCAGAACCGAGCCCTGGGCCTCGATCACCGCCTTGGAGACGATGTTCTCGGAGGCGATCAGCTCGATCTGGTCCTGCTGCCGGAACAGCTCCTTGCCGATCGAGGCATTCAATTCGGGGTCGCGCTCGGCCAGCGAGGCGGTGAAGAAGCCAGCCATTGGCGTATAAGAGGAAGTGGCCATGTCGAGTATCCTTGTCGCGTTCTAACCTGTTGGGCTTGCGCCGATTTTTGGGATATTAGCCCAATTTGGCGACGCGATTTTGGTGCCGCCCCCCAGCAAAATCTGTCGTCAAAAACACCTTCAGGCAATCCTTAGCGACATCGACGCCGATGAGCCGGGCCCCCAGGGTCAGGACATTGGCATCGTTGTGCTCGCGGCACAGGCGGGCCCCCAGGGCGTCATGAATGAGGGCGGCGCGAATATGGCGATGACGGTTGGCGGCGATGGAAATACCGATACCCGAGCCACAGATCAGGACGCCGCGCTTGGCGCGCCCGTCGCCCAGCGCGCCGGCCAGCGCATTGGCGAAATCCGGGTAATCGACCGAGGCCTCGCTGTCCGGCCCGAGATCCAGCGCCTTGAAACCGAGCTGCGCCAGTTCCGCCTTGAGGACTTCCTTCAAGGCAAAGCCGGCATGGTCGCTGGCAATGGCGATGGTTTCGGGCTGGTCGGTCATTTTCAGGCTTTCGGTGGCGGTCCGCGATGAGGCGCCGGATACCATATCTCCGCCGCCGCGTGGCGCCAACCACAAACTATCGAAAAAAAGAAGCCCGGATTTGCATCCGGGCTTCCAGACTGATCCGTTGCCGGATCGAGCGTTTTTTGGCTTTCCGCTTAGTTCAGCGGTTCCCCTTAGTTCAGAGGCTCCTGGGCATACTTGCCGTCATGCCAGATGAACCAGGCATAGTTCACCTTGGTCAGGTCGCCCTTGGCATCCCAGGTCAGGTCGCCAATGATCGTCGGGATGGTCGAGGAATGCAGAACTTCTGCAACCTTGGCCGGATCCGTCGTGCCCGCCTTGGTGGCCGCAGCCGCCCAGGCCTGGACCGCCGCATAGGTCGACAGCGTATAGCCTTCCGGATTGTAGTTATCCGCCTTGAACTCAGCGACCACGTCCTTCGCCGAATCAAGACCGATAGCCGAAGCGGCATCCGAGAAGCGCATGCCTTCGCCGGCCGGGCCGGAGATCGACCAGAACTCCGCCGTGTTCAGCGCGTCACCCGACACGAAGTCGGCCTTGAAACCCTGCTCACGCGCCTGACGCATCATCAGGCCGGCATCGTTGTGGTAACCGCCGATATAGACGACGTCGATCTTCGCGTCCTTCATCTTGGAGATGAGGGCCGAGAAGTCCTTTTCCTTCTGCGTGTAAGTATCACGCAGCGCGACCTTGCCACCCGCACCTTCGAGACCCTTCTGGGTTTCGTTGGCAAGGCCCTGGCCATAGGCCGACTTGTCATCGAGGACGGCAATGTTCTTGCCGCCATAGGTCTTGGCCAGCCACGGGCCGGCGAACTTGCCCTGCGCGTCATCGCGGCCGCAGGTACGGAAGATGGTCTTGATGCCCTTCGTCGCCGGGCCTTCGGTGAAGGCCGGGTTGGTCGACGCCGGGGTCATCTGAATGATGCCTTCTTCCGCATAGACGTCAGACGCCGGGATCGAGGAACCCGAGCAGAAGTGACCGGCGATGAACACGGCGCCCTTCTTCACGAGATCGTTGGCAACCTGCACGGCCTGCTTCGGGTCGCACTGGTCGTCGCCTTTCTCCAGCTTAATCTGCTTACCGAGAACACCCCCCTTGGCATTGATGTCCTTGACGGCCATCTCCGAACCACGCTGCAGCTGTTCGCCGAACGCAGCCAGATCACCGGTCATCGGACCAGCGACGGCGATGGTGATGTCATCCGCCTTGGCTTGTGTGCCAAGGGTAAACGCGCCAGCCGATACTGCTGCGACGAGCGCCGTCGTGGTTACCAGTTTCTTCAACATGTCTCCCTCACGTCAGACTGGGTTGACACTTGACCAGGAGGTCAAGCTGACCGGCATCTTCTCGCCGATCAACAGCCGGGTCAACCAATACCGGCTGCCATTACTAAATAAGCCACCTCATCTCCCAGGTACCGGATCAGCCGCGGGTGGCGTTGCGGTCGTTCCAGGTCAAAAGCCCTGCCTTTTCGTAGAGCCAGGGATATTGTGTCACGATCTGCCTGGCGCGCGTGATGCGATAGGCAAACAGCGCAATCGCAAAAATGATCACCAGATCGATCAGCGCTGCCAGGCCAAACATGCTGCTCAGAAAAGCCGAAAGGCTGAGCTTGTCGGTATGCAGCAGCATGTAAGCGAGTGCGCGGTCACCGGCGGTCAGCAGCACGCCATAAAAAAAGTTGTGCCACAGAGGGCGCCATGTCTCGGCCAGCGCCTGTCCCATCATGAAGGCGGCGAAGCCGTACAGGCAGAGGAAAATCAAAAAAGAAATCATGAGGCATTCATCTCCTGGCGCTGATCCCGAGCGCTGATCTCCGGCGTTGATTCCCGGGCGCTGATCAATGTCCGCCTTCCAGATAGGCGGCACGCACTTCGGCATTGCTCAACAATTCCTTGCCACTGCCGGACAAGGTGATCTTGCCATTGACTAGAACGTAACCGCGATGCGCCAGCTTCAGCGCGTGGTTGGCATTCTGCTCGACAAGGAAAACCGTGACGCCCTGCTGCTGGTTGATCTCACGGATGATCTCGAAGATCTGCTTGACGATCAGTGGCGCAAGGCCGAGCGACGGCTCATCCAGCAACAGCAAGCGCGGCCGGCTCATCAAGGCGCGGGCAATCGCCAGCATCTGTTGCTCGCCGCCCGACAACGTGCCGCCGCGCTGGCCCTCGCGTTCACGCAGGCGTGGAAAAATCCGGAAGACGCGGTCGAGGTCTTCTTCGAAATATTTCGGATCGGTGGTGATGGCGCCGATCTTCAGGTTCTCGAACACGCTCATGCGCGGAAAAATGCGGCGCCCTTCCGGCGACTGCGCGATGCCCAGGCGCATGATCTCATAGGTCGGCACGCGGGTGATGTCGCGGCCCTCATACGTGATGTTGCCGTTGCGCGCTTGTGGCGTACCGCAGATCGTCATCAGCAAGGTCGACTTGCCGGCGCCATTGGAGCCGATCAATGTCACGATCTCGCCGGCATTGATCTCCATATCGATGCCCTTGAGCGCCTCGATATGGCCATAGAACGTGCGAACACCGGAAATCTTCAACATGCAAGCAGGTCCTTATTCGGCTTCTTCTTCACCGAGATAGGCGCGGATCACGGCCGGATCTGCGCGGATTTCGGCGGGCACTCCATCGGCAATCTTGCGACCATAATCGAGCACCACGATGTGGTCGCAGATCTGCATGACGACGCTCATGTCATGTTCGATCAGCAGCACACCGATGCCGAGATCGTCGCGGATCGATCGCAGCAACGCATTGAGCTCGCCCGACTCACGCGGGTTGAGACCAGCGGCCGGTTCGTCGAGGCAGAGCAGCACGGGATCGGTGCACATCGCGCGGGCGATTTCCAGGCGGCGTTGCGCACCGTAAGGCAGGCTGCCGGCCGGTTCATCAGCGAGGTGTTTCAGATTAACCCGTTCCAGCCAATGCACCGCCAGATCGCGCGCCTCGCGTTCGGCGCGGGTATAACTCGGCACACCGAACAGGCCGAGAAAGGTCATGCCCGATGCCTTCATCAGCTTGTTGTGCTGGGCCACCATCAGGTTTTCTAGCACCGACATGCCGGTGAAGAGGCGGATGTTCTGGAACGTACGGGCGACATGCGCCTGCTGGCCGATCTTGAAGCCCTCCATCTGCTCCAGCAGATAAGTCGGGCGGTTTGGCGCCTGCAGGGTGAGACGGCCGACCGTCGGCTTGTAGAAGCCGGTGATGCAGTTGAACAAGGTGGTCTTGCCGGCGCCATTCGGCCCGATCACGCCGGTGATCTGGCGGTTCTGAGCGGTAAAGGTCACGTCGTCGATGGCGGTCAGGCCACCGAAGCGCATGGTCAAATGCTCGACTGTCAACAAAGCAGGAGTACCGGCTTCCGGCATGAGCGCAGCTTCACCAACCATCATGCGGCTCCTGCAGCTTTGGTTTTCTTATGCTTGTTCAACAGAATGGTTGGAGCCCGGTGTGCCAGCAGGCCCTTTGGCCGCCACAGCATGATCAGTACCATGCTGCCTCCGAAAGCCAGCATGCGATAGAGCTCCAGCTGCCGCAGCGCTTCCGGCAGGCCGATCAGCAGGATCGCCGCCAAAGCGACGCCCACCTGGCTGCCCATGCCGCCGAGCACGACGATCGCCAGGATGACGGCGGATTCGATGAAGGTGAAACTCTCCGGGCTGATGAAGCCTTGGCGGGTGGCGAAGAACGATCCGGCAAAACCGGCGAACATCGCGCCCATGGCAAAGGCAGTCAGCTTGGTATTGGTCGGGTTGATCCCGAGCGCCCGGCAAGCGGTCTCGTCCTCGCGCAAGGCTTCCCAGGCGCGCCCAATCGGGAGTCGGCGCAACCGCATGGTGACGAAGTTGGTGATCAGCGCCAGCACCAGGATGACGTAATAGAGGAAGTAGACCCGGTGCGCGCTGCTGAACGGCAAGCCGAACAGCTGGGCGAAGGTTGTCGTCCCCTCCGGCGCCGAGCGTTCGAACGGATAGCCGAAGAAGGTGATCTTGGTGATCTGACCGATGCCGTTGGGGCCGCCGGTGAAGACCTGCCAGTTGATCAGCACGATACGGATCATTTCACCGAAGCCGAGCGTCACGATGGCGAGATAGTCGCCGCGCAGGCGCAACACCGGGAAGCCGAGGCAGACACCGAAGGTGGCGGCCATGATGCCGGCCAGTGGGAGGCTTTCCCAGAAGCTGAAACCAAGCTCGGTCGAGAGCTTGCCATAGGTATAGGCGCCCACCGCGTAGAAGGCGACATAGCCGAGATCGAGCAGGCCGGCGAGGCCGACGACGATATTGAGGCCCCAGCCGAGCATGACATAGGTCAGCACCAAGATCAGGCTGTCGACCAGCTGGCGATCGCCCCAGGGTGTCATCGGCAGGACAACCGCACCGACGACCAGGATCGGCCCCAGAATGGAGGAGATGTTCTTGGCGATTTTGGCG
>DATMUQ010000218.1:0-2118 GCA_035563795.1 Terriglobales bacterium
CTGATTGAAGAAGATCGCCGCCGCCTTGGTCAGCACCTCGTCGACATCGAGTCCGGCGGCGATCATCGCCGCGCGGTCGTCCATCGGGATGCCGGTTTGGCGCTGTTGCGTCATCACCCGCCGGGCCGTGCGCTGCCAGTCGATTTCCGGCACGCGGTAGCTGGTATCGCCTTCGAAATTCTGCCGCAGCTCCGCTGCCGAGGCGGCTTCGAGGCGGAGATCCATTTCGATCCGCACCGTGGCGGCGAAAGTTCGGACCACCTCGACCGGCTTCAGGCGACGGAAGCGCGGCTGTGTCCGTTCGATCACCGTGGCGATCCACATCAGCAGATCGATATCGCGCTGGAAGGCGGCCTCGATGCCCGGGCGCAGCACCTTGACGGCCACCGGGCGGCCCTCGAGGAAATGTTCATCCGGCAAGGTGACGGCGAAATGCACCTGGCTGATCGAGGCGGCGGAGACCGGCTCGTCATCGAAGCTCTTGAAGAGGACGCCGATCGGCTGACCGAGCTCGGCCTCGATGGTGGCGCGCGCCTCGAAGGCGCTGAAGGAGGGCAGCTGGTCCTGCAGCTTGGCGAGATCCTCGGCCACCTGTTCGCCGAGCAGGTCGGAGCGGGTGGAGAGCACCTGGCCGAGCTTGATGAAGGCCGGCCCCAATTCGCTGAGGGCTGCGGCGAGGCGTTCGCCCGGGCGCATCTCGCGACCGCTGCGATCGCGCGGCGTGCGGCCGAAGAAGACCAGCACCAGCCACAAGAAGAAGGGGGCGAGGCCGACACCGGCCAGCGCCTCCTGGAACGGGGCGAGGGCACCATGGCGGGCGAAGGCGACAGCAATCCAGAACAGTCGCACCAGCGACTTCAAGCTGCGGATCATGGTCTTAGACCCGCCAGCCGGAATGCAGCGCCGCGATGCCGCCGCTCAGATTGCGATATTTCACCTGGCGGAAACCGACTTCCGTCATCTCGCCGGCCAGTGCCTCCTGGGTCGGGAAGCTGCGGATCGAATCCACCAGATACTGATAGGAATCGCGGTCGCCGGCGACCCGGGCGCCGAGCCAGGGCAGCAGCTTGAAGGAATAGACGTCATAGAGCTTGGCAAGAGGCGGCAGCGCCACATGCGAGAATTCGAGGCAGAGGAAACGTCCGCCGGGTTTCAGTGCCCGATAGGCATCGCGCAGGCCCTGCACACGGTCGCCAACATTGCGCAGGCAGAAGGCGATGGTATAGGCATCGAAGGTCATGTCGGGGACCGGCAGGTGCTCAGCATTGCCGGAGACCCAGCTCAAGCCGTCGAGGCGGCCCTGATCGAGGGCGCGGTCGCGGCCCGCTTCCAGCATCGCCGGCGTCAGGTCGCAGACTGTGACATGGCTGCCAGGTGCGCGGTCGAGGATGCGGCAGGCGATATCGCCGGTACCGCCGCCGACATCGATGAAACGCTGGCCGGGACGCGGCGCCAGCCAATCGATCATCGATGACTTCCACAGACGATGGATGCCGCCCGACATCAGGTCGTTCATCAGATCGTATTTGCCGGCGACGGAATCGAAGACGCCGCGCACCAGTTCGGTCTTGCGCCGGGTGGTCACCCGCTCGAAGCCGAACCAGGTATCGCCGGCCGAGTCGGCCGCACCTGTCGCTCCAGTGGCCTTTGCCGGTTCGGCCGGGTTCGAGCCGCGGGGAGGCGTGGCGCTGGCGGCAGTTGCCGGCGCTTCGGAATCGCTCGGCAGGGAATCGTCGTAATCGGGGCTGGCGTTCGCCATCAAGCTCACGTCATCTGCAGTTTTCTTCTGGCCGGAACATAGCCCGCTCCCGCCGGCAAAGCCAGCCTGCCGGCTGCCAGGATCGTGCCTTAAAGCCTTGCCGGGAATGTCCCTTTCCGGCCTACCCGCGCCGCTAAAACAGTGCGTCCTATTCCAGCGCCTTCAACAGGCCAGCCAAACGCGGCCCGATCCGGCGCAGTTCCTGGAGATGGGTGGCTGACATGCGGGTCAGGATGCCTTCAGCCGCCGGGGTCAGGCTGAGCAGGATGCGGCGGCCGTCGGCGGGATCGACGCTGCGGTCGATCAGGCCCAGGGCCTCCAGCCGGTTGCTGAGTTCGACGGCGCTGTGGTGGCGGATG
>DATMUQ010000219.1:0-2673 GCA_035563795.1 Terriglobales bacterium
CTCCGATCGCATAGAGATGGTCGATGTCAGTCCGGCCAGCGAGGTCGGTGACAACACCGCCGCAGGTATAATGGGCCGCCGGCACAACCGGGATAGGCGCAGAGGTCAGATCCACACCGACCGCGTGACACCGTGCGGCGATGGTCGGAAAGCGCTTCAGCAGGAAATCCGCCGGCAGATGCGAGACATCCAAGAGGACATGCGGCTCGTTTCGCCGTGTCATGACGTCATGAATGGCGCGGGCAACGATATCGCGCGGCGCCAACTCGCCGCGCGGATCATAATGCTGCATGAAGGGTGTGCCATTGAGCTGCAACAACCGCCCACCCTCACCGCGCAATGCCTCGGAGATCAGGAAGGAGCTGCCGTTTTCCTGATAGAGGCAGGTCGGATGGAACTGGTTGAATTCGAGATCCGCCACGCGGCACCCGGCGCGCCAGGCCATGGCGATGCCGTCGCCGGTCGCGTTATTTGGATTGGTCGCATGCAGATAGACTCCGCTGGCGCCGCCGGTCGCGAGCAGGGTCGCATGAGCCAGCACCAATTCGGTCTGCCCGGTGGCCTCATGCAGAAGCGTTGCACCCCGGCAGTATCGCCGGTCTGCGTCCACCGGGCCATCCACCATCAGATCGATGGCGATTGCCTGTTCAAGCCAGGTGACGGACTTGCCGCGCAAACGTTCCACCAGGCTGCGCGATACCGCGCGGCCCGTGCTATCGGCGGCGTGAACGATGCGGCGGTGGCTATGCCCCCCTTCGAGCGTCAGATCGTAGCCGTCAACGCCCTGATGACGATCGAAGGGGACACCCTGCTCCACCAGCCAGGCAATCGCCCCCGGTGCCCGCTCCACCACAAAGCGGACCGTCTCCGGGTGACAGAGGCCGGCGCCAGCGACTTCGGTATCGGCGATATGCGATTCCAGCGAGTCCCGTGAATCGAGGACGGCAGCAATGCCGCCTTGCGCCAAAGCGGTACTGCCACCGAAAGCAGCTTCCTTGGTGACCACCGCGATCGACAGATGTGGCGCCAGTTCCAGAAGCCGCAAAACAGCCGTCAGTCCTGCCGCCCCCGATCCCAGAACCAGAACGTCATAGGGCAGCGCCATCCTCAACTCCAGTCGAGGCCGATATCGACGGCAGGTGCCGATTGCGTGATGCGACCGACGGAAATGTAATCGACGCCGCTTTCGGCAATCTCCCTGATGGTCTGCAGGGTAACGCCACCGGATGCCTCGGTCTTTGCGCGACCCGCGACCAGTGCCACAGCGGCGCGCAGCAAGAGCGGCGGCATATTGTCGAGCAGCAGATGATCAACCCCTTCGGCCAGCGCCTCTTCGACCTGCGAAAGGCTGTCGCATTCGACCTCGACTTTCTTGCCACCCATCGCCCGGGCCCGGCGGACAGCCATCAGCACACCGCCGCAAACGGCGATGTGATTGTCCTTGATCAGGATCGCATCATAAAGCCCAAGCCGATGATTGCTGGCCCCGCCGCACCGCGCCGCATATTTCGACAGCAAGCGGAGGCCCGGCACCGTCTTGCGGGTATCCAGAAGCACACAGGTCGTCCCGCGCAGCTGGTCCACATAGGTGCGGGTCTGCGTGGCGATGCCGGACAGGAACTGTAGCAGGTTGAGCGCGGTGCGCTCCGCTGCCAATAGCGGCAAGGCATCGCCCTCCAGGCGCGCCAGGACAGTATCGGCGGCAACCGACATGCCATCCTCGACCAGCGGTTCGAAGACCATCTCCGGGCAAAGGCGGCGAAAGGCCAGTTCGGCCACGGGTAGGCCGGCGACGACCATGTCATGCCGCACACGCATCACGCCATGAAAGCGGGCAGCAGGCGGGATGGTGGCCGCGGACGTAAGATCACCGGCAAGACCGGCATTGCCGAGATCTTCGGCAAGGGCCGCGGTGATTACCCGCTGACAGTCATCGACATCGAAATCCACGCGCATCACCGCCTACCGAACCGGCACAACTTTAGACGACATCTCCAGCATGCGCTGGAGCGGCACGAGCGCCGCTTGCCGCAGGGGCTCGTCGATTTCGATGCGCGGTGCACGGTTGACCATGGCGAGATAGAGCTTCTCCAGGGAATTGAGCGCCATGAAGGGGCAGCTGGAACAATTGCAGCTGCCGTCGGCTCCAGGTGCCGGGATGAACTGCTTATGAGGCGCCTTCTTCGTCATCTGGTGGATGATGTTACGCTCGGTCGCCACGATGAACTCCTCGGCTGGCGATTGCGTGACGTAATCCAGCAACGCACGGGTGGAGCCGATATGGTCCGCTACCTGGAGAACAGCTTCCGGACATTCCGGATGGGCGATCACAGCGGCGCGCGGATGCCGCACCTTCAGCTTGATGAGCTCCCGCGCGGAAAACTGTTCATGGATGATGCAACTTCCCGGCCAGAGCGTCATTTCGCGGCCGGTCTTGTGCTGCAGATAGGCTCCGAGATGACGGTCGGGCGCAAAGAGGATCGGCCTGTCCGCGGGCAGGGCACGAATGATCGCCTCCGCATTGGAAGAGGTAACAATCACATCCGACAGCGCCTTCACCTCGGCGGAACAATTGATATAGGTAACGGCCAGATGTTCCGGATGCTTGTTGCGAAAATGACGGAAGACATCGGCGCGACAGGATTCTTCCAGTGAGCAGCCTGCCTGCGCGTC
>DATMUQ010000220.1:0-9470 GCA_035563795.1 Terriglobales bacterium
GAGACCCGCCGAGATCGCATGCCGCGCCGTCGCCAATTCGGCGACGCGCGCCGCCTGGAACACCGGCAGGTTGACGATGTCCTTCACCGATTTCGCGAGTTCCAGATGCGGCCCCGCCGGCATGCCCATGCTGGGGATGACATGCGATAGCGCCTCATCGGTATCGATATGGCCCTTGATCACATTGATGAAGTCGACCAGGCCGGAATCCGAAAGGGCGCGGGCGATCTTCAGGCCTTCGGATTTACTGATGCCGTTCTTGGCATCCTCGTCCACCACCATGCGGATGCCGATGATGTAATCCTTGCCGACTTGCTCGCGCATTTCCGCCAGCACTTCCATGCCGAAGCGCATGCGGTTTTCCAGGCTGCCGCCATATTGGTCCTGACGAAGATTGGTGCGCGGCGACCAGAAGCTATCGAAGAGATGCCCATAGGCCTCGATCTCGACGCCATCGAGATCGCCCTCGCGGCAGCGCCTAGCGGCCGAGCCATAGGACTTGATCACCCGCTTGATGTCGTGGAGTTCCATCTCCTTGGGGAAGGCGCGATGGGTCGGCTCGCGCACGGCCGAGGCGGAGATGATCGGCAGCCAGTGCTCCTTGTTCCAGTTGGTGCGGCGGCCGAGATGGGTGATCTGGCACATCACCGCGCAATCGTATTGGTGGACGCGGGCGGTGAGTTCCCGGAAATAGCGAATGATCTCGTCATTGCTGACATCGAGATTGCCGAAGGCCTGGGGTGAATCCGGTGCCACCACCGAGGAGCCGCCGATCATCGTCATGGCGAGCCCGCCTTTGGCCTTCTCCTCGTGATAAAGCTGGTATTTCAGCTTCGGCTTGCCCTCTTCCGAATAAGCCGGTTCATGGCTGGTGCTCATGATGCGGTTCTTCAGGCGCAGATGTTTCAGCTGAAACGGCTGCAGCAATGGATCGGCCATTTACTCTTCTCCCATCATCATCCCGGCCTGACCGCAGATCATTCCCGGCGTGATCCGGGGCTGCGGCGGCCGTGTTCTTTCGTCTCTCTATATATCAGTACCAGGCATCCGGTCGCGACGCCTTGCGGGTGCGGATGAAGGCCTGCAATTCCTCGTCCAGCGCCGGATCGATCGCCGGTGCCTCATAGCTCTTCAGCCAGCGCTGGTACTGCTCACTCGCCCGCTGATCGATGCGCTTCTCGCCCAATTCCTGCCAGCGCTCGAAGGATTCGGAATCGCTCAGCTCCGGAATGTAATAGGCGGTCTCGTAATTGGCCAAGGTATGGCCGGTGCCGAGGAAATGCTGGCCGGGCCCGGCATCGTTGAAGGCCGATCCGGCGAGACCGTTCTCGCTCAAGTCGAGGCCGTTCATGAAGGTATGCATCATGCCGAGATGGTCGCAATCGACCATGAACTTCTCATAGCTCATGACCAGGCCGCCTTCGAGCCAGCCCGCCGCATGCAGGATGAAGTTGGCGCCGCACAGCAAAGCCGGCATCAGGGAATCGGCACTTTCCTGCGCCGATTGCGCATCGACCGCCTTCGAGGCGGTGAGTGCGCCGCCACACCGCAGCGGCACCCCCAAGCGCCGTGCCAATTGCCCGACGGCGAGGTAGGCGATCGCCGGTTCCGGCATGCCGAAGGTGGGCGCCCCGGATTTCAGCGACATCGAGCTCAGGAAATTGCCGTAGATCACCGGAGCACCCGGCCGAACGAGCTGCGTCAGGGCAACGCCGACCATGGCTTCGGCATGGGCCTGGGCGATGGCGCCGGCCGTCGTCACCGGTCCCATGGCGCCGCCGAGAATGAAGGGTACCACTACCGCCGCCTGATTGGCGGCGGCATAGGCGCGCAACGCGCCCGACATCACATGGTCATAGACCAGCGGCGAATTGACATTGATGTTGCCGAGGATGACGCAGTTCTGGTCGACCGTCTCCTTGCCGAAGACGATGCGGCACATCTCGATCGATTCTTCCGAGCGTTCCGGCAAAGTGACCGAGCCCATCAACGGCTTGTCGGAATAGCGCAGATGCGCATAGACCATATCGAGATGGCGCTGGTTGACCGGCACGTCGACCGGCTCGCAGACAGTGCCGCCGGCATGATGCAACCAGGGGCACATATAGGTCAGCTTGACGAAATTCTCGAAATCGCTGAGCGCCCCATAGCGCCGGCCACCGCCGAGATCGCTGACGAAGGGCGAACCATAAGCCGGGGCGAAGACGACGTGATCGCCGCCGATCTCAACCGACCGTTCCCGGTTGCGGGCGAGTTGGGTGAACTGGCGCGGCGCCGATTTCTGGATGACCGAACGTACCAGGCCCGGCTCGAAGCGCACATTGTCGCCACGCACATCGGCTCCCGCCTCGCGCCACAGGCGCAGTGCCTCGGCGTCGCCGCGGAAGTCGATGCCGACCTCCTTCAGGATCCACTCGGCCTGGCGCTCCAGCTTATCGAGGCCTTCCTGGGAGAGCATCTCGTAGAAGGGAATCTTGCGGGTGATGTAATGCGGTGCCGCGGCCTTCTGCTTGTCGCGATCGCGCTGCCGGCGCCCGCCGGTACGGCCGCGATGTGTTTCGGAGGTGCCGGCGGTGGATGAAACGGTAGCTTGGTCGGTCATGGGAGCGGCCTCGATAAGGCTTCCAGCAGAAAGCCTGCCGTGGAAGCGTGTTTTGCTGCCAACACTCTAAGCCCAACCGCGTGCTTCATCGACTGGCAACCGCCTCATGTTTCGCATAATAAATACTTATGAAATGACCCGTAACCTACTTTGAAACATGAACTCTTATTTTCCGGTGCGCCGCACAATGTAATCCGCGACAGCCAGATCCTCATGCCCGCCGCCGCCGGATTTGAACCAGGTGATCTCCTCCGGCGACTTGCGCCCCGGCCGCTCGCCCCGGATCACCTGGGCAAAGTCGCTGAAATCCTCTGCCGCGATCAGGCCCGCGGCGATCGGCTGGCAGACATCGCCGGCGATCTCGAGGGTCATGAAGCGCGCATCGACGTAATGCCGGGTTGCCCGCTTGAGCGCGGCATCATCGGCTTCGCGCATCTCCGGAAGATAACCGCCGACGAGGTCGAGATGTGTGCCGGGCCGGAGCCAGGCCCCCTGCACCACCGGCTGGGTCGCCCGGGTGGCGCAGGTAACGATATCCGCCGCCCCTACCGCGGCCGCGGCATCGTCGACGGCGACGATCTCGACCCCCGGCAGATCGAGGCCGGCGATGGCGGCATCGCGCTTCGCCTTGTTGCGGTTCCACCAGAGGATGCTCTTGATCGGCCGCACGGCGGCATGGGCTGCGGCGAGATACGGTGCCAAGGCGCCAGCGCCGATCACCGCCAGGGTCGCGGCATCCGGCCGGGCGAAGAGATCGGTCGCCAGCGCCGAATTGGCCGCCGTCTTACGCAAGGTGAGGGCGGCACCGTCGAGATAAGCCAGCGGCAGGCCGGTCTTGCCGTCGAACAGCATGTAGCTGCCCTGGACACTGTCGATCCCCTTCGCCTCATTGCCGGGAAAGACCGAGACCAGTTTCACGCCATAGACCCGGTCATGCCACCAGGCCGGCAGCAGCAGCCAGTCATTGCTGCCCCCGCGGGCCAACTTTTCGCTGAGATAGAAGCGCTCGACCTGATCGACGCCGCTGCGGTTCATCTCCCGCAAGGCGGCGACCAGGCCGGGATAGTCCGCCAGCCGATGGACGCTCTCGGCATCGATGATCTGCATTCCTAATCTCCTCCCGATTGGTCGTCGGCTCTTCTTTCCCACTGTCACCCTCGGGCTTGACCCGAGGGTCCATCAGTGAAACGGCTCAGTCGCCAGCATGGATTGCCGGTTCAAGCCCGGCAATGACAGAAGAAGAGTATCGATAGCGTGCGCTAGCCGGCGTCCCACCACATCCCACACAAAACTCATCGATCCGATAACAACTGCACCAATTGACGGGCTGGCGGAACGCGTCCCATCATCCCCGGACCGCGATCCAGTGAGGGTAGAGCCGATGCCCACAGATCACAGCAGGCTGTTTGAGCCGCTGACCATTCGTCACAAGACCCTGAAAAACCGCATCGTTTTCGGTGCCCATACCGCCAATATGAGCATCGACGGCCTGCCGTCCGAGCGCCATCTCGGCTATTACCGGGAGCGCGCCCGCGGCGGTGCCGGCATGATCGTCGTCGAGCCGGTGCCGGTGCACCAGACCGCCGTGCTGACCGGGCGCCAGTTCCGCGCCTGCGATGACGCCGTCATTCCGATGTTCCGCAAGATCACTGAGACGGTGAAGGAATACGGCACCGTCATCATCGGCCAGATGTTCCATGTCGGCGCCCATGGCGACTGGGACAATTCCTTCGAGGCCTCCTGGTCGCCCTCCGGTCTGCCCTCAATGCATGATTCCGATGTCAGCCATGCCATGACCGAAGCGGAGATCGAAACCACGATCGAGAGCTTTGTCGCCCAGGCGAAACGCGCGCAGGCCTCCGGCTTCGATGGGATCGAGATGATGGCGGCCTATAACGCCCTCATCGAGCAGTTCTGGTCGCCCTATAGCAACCGCCGCGGCGATAAATATGGCGGCAGCTTCGAGAACCGCATGCGCTTCAGCGAGACATTGCTGACGCGGATGCGGAAGGCAGTGGGCGAGAATTTCATCATCGGCATGGCAATCAGCATCGATGACAGCGTGCCGGAGATCATGTCGATCGAAATGCATCAGGAAGTGGCCGCCTGGCACGATGCACGCGGGCTCTACGATTATACGACCGTCGGCACCGGCGGTTATTACGACTTTCCCCGCATCATCCCGAGCTTCCTCTATGAGGATAAGCTCGGCGCGCAATTTGCCGAGAAGATCCGCTCGGCCGTGAAGCATATGAAAGTGCAGGCGGAGAGCCATATCCGGACACCCGACAACGCCGCCTATATCGTCAGTTCCGGCCAGGCCGACATGGTCAGCATCGTGCGCGGCCAGATCGCCGATCCGCATTGGGCCAACAAGACCAAGGAAACACGCGCCGAGGATATCCGCCCCTGCATCTCCTGCAACCAGATGTGCTGGGGCCGGCGCTCGCGCGATTACTGGATCTCCTGCCTGGTCAATCCGTCTTCCGGCCGCGAATATCAATGGGATGGCGATACCTTCAAGCCGGCGGCGCAGCCGAAGAAGATTTTGGTCATTGGCGGCGGCCCCGCCGGATTGGAAGCGGCCCGCGTTGCGGCCGAACGCGGCCATGCTGTCACCCTTGTCGAGGCGACCGACAAGCTCGGCGGCCAGTTCCGCCTCGCGGGGCTGCAACCACGCCGGCAGCAGATCCTCGATCTCCTCGATTGGTATGAACGGCAGCTGCAGCAGAAACAGGTGCAGATCCGCTACAACACGCTGATGGAGAAGGAAGACATCGCGGCCTTCGGTGCCGATGAGGTGGTGATCGCCACCGGCTCGCTGCCGAACCCGGCCGGCTTCCAGCGCGCCTTGCCGATGGTCGCGGAACTGCCTGGCATCGACAAAGGCAATGTCTGGTCAGTGGAAGATGTCATGCGGCGCGAGGCGAAGCTTGGCCAGCGCGTGCTCATCGTCGATGAAGGCAGCAACTGGCGCGGCTGTGGCACCGCCTGGCATCTCGCCGAGAAGGGCCATGCCGTGACCTTGGTGACGCCGGCTTCCTATATCGGCCAGGAAATCCAACGGACCTCGGCCGACTGGCCCTTGCGCAGCCGGCTGAAGAAGCTCGGTGTCGAATTCCGCACGGAGACGATCATCACCGCATGGCGCGGCAATGGCGGAACACTCACTTCGATCCTCGACAACAGCACCGAGGAGATCGCCGCCGACAGCCTGGTGCTTGGCCTCGGCAACCAGGCCAATACCGAGCTCGCCGATGGCCTCAGGGAATCTGGCGTCGCCCATCAGGTGATCGGCGACAGTCTGGCGCCGCGCCATGCCCCGGCCGCCATTCTCGAAGGCCGGCGGCTGGGTCTGGCTGTATAAGGGACTATTGGCGGTCTGAGGCGGCCTCATCCATACGGTGGAAGCGCCTCAGACTGCCTATCTGCGCAGATCTCGATGCCAAGCTGCTGATTCAGCGGGCTTTTCCACAAGCCCCCACCTATCCGGGGGATACCCGGAAACCGCCCAAGCCCTTGCTTTGGCGGAGATTTCCGGGTACGTCCTGCACCGCGATGGCGCGAGGGCCCTCGCCAGGTCGGGTGCCATGGTCGAAATTGGGCGCCGCCGGTAATTCCAGATCGGACAATGTGATGACGAAAACCGCCAGCCATGCGCCTGTGCGCAAGACGGCCGCCAATCGACAGCCAACCAAGCGTGTGCCGAAGGGTCGCGATCCGCGCGTCGGCATCGTCAGCCTCGGTTGCCCCAAGGCGCTGGTGGATTCCGAACGCATTCTGAGCCGGTTGAAGGCCCAGGGCTATGAGATCACCGACACTTATGACGGCGCCGATGTCGTCATCGTCAATACCTGCGGGTTCCTGAACAGCGCCAAGCAGGAATCCCTCGACACGATCGGCGAGGCGATTGCCGAGAACGGCCGCGTCATCGTCACCGGCTGCATGGGCGGCAACGAGGAATCGATCCGCTCGGTCCATCCCAGTGTTCTGTCGGTCACCGGTCCGCAGCAATATGAATCCGTGGTCGCTGCCGTCAACGATGCGGTGCCGCCGAAGCATGATGCTTTCATGGACCTGGTGCCGCCGGCCGGCCTCAAGCTGACGCCGCGCCATTACGCCTATCTGAAGATTTCCGAAGGCTGCAACCATCGTTGCACCTTCTGCATCATCCCGAGCCTGCGCGGCGATCTTGCCAGCCGCTCGGCGCGTGAGGTCCTGATCGAGGCCGAGAACCTCGCCAAGGCCGGCGTCAAGGAGCTGCTCGTCATCTCCCAGGATACCAGCGCCTATGGCCTGGACCTGAAGCATGCCGAGAGCACCTGGCGCGGCAAGAAGGTGAAGGCGCGCATGACGGAACTCTGCGATGCCATGAGTGAGCTCGGCATCTGGACCCGTCTGCATTATGTCTATCCCTATCCGCATGTCGACGAGATCATGCCGCTGATGGCGGAGGGCAAGGTCCTTCCCTATCTCGACATCCCCTTCCAGCATGCGAGCCCGAATGTGCTCAAGGCCATGCGCCGCCCGGCCAATCAGGAGAAGGTGCTGGAGCGTTTGCGGAAGTGGCGCGAGATGGTGCCGGATCTCACCATCCGCTCGACCTTCATCGTCGGCTTCCCGGGCGAGACGGAAGACGATTTCAACTATCTCCTCGACTGGCTCGATGAAGCGCAGATCGACCGCGCCGGCTGCTTCAAATACGAGAATGTCGACGGCGCCAAGGCGCAGGACCTCGCCGACCATGTCGACGAGGATGAGAAGCAGGATCGCTGGGACCGCTTCATGGAAACCCAGCGCCAGGTCAGCGAAGCCAAGATGGCCCGCAAGGTTGGCACGCGCATCGATGTGCTGATCGACGAAGTCGACGAAGATGGCGCGATCGGCCGCTCCTCGGCGGATGCGCCGGAGATCGACGGCAATGTCTTCATCAATGGCGATGAAGCGGCAAAGCTGCAGCCCGGCGACCTGGTCCAGGTCGAGGTCGAAGCCGCCGAGGATTACGATCTCTGGGGCAGCGTCGTCGCCAAGAACTGAAGCAGGCTATAAGCACCCACGCAGCTGCTCCCTCACCCCGACCCTCTCCCGCCCGTCGGCGTAGGCCGACATTCGTCGGCAGGGGCGAGGGAGTTCACCGTGTTTGCCGTAAAAGACGGCGGCAAACCCGAGAACACCGCATTAAAGAAATATAGCTGGAGAGCGACGGCAGCGTTCCCTCTCCCCTCGCGGGAGAGGGACAGGGTGAGGGGGCAACAGCTGAGACGCTAACTGACTAACACCAGGGTCTCACAGCCGGGCCGGCACCTGCAGGCCGCGCTTCAGTAGTGAGTCCCAGGCTTCCTCTGCGGTGTCGACGATCTCGAAAAGATTGAGATCCGGCGGCGAGATCACGCCGTATTCCAGCATCACCTCGAAATTGAAGATGCGCTCCCAGTAATCGCGGCCGACCAGCACCACTGGTGCCAGCTTGGCCTTGCCGGTCTGCTGCAGGGTCAGGATCTCGAACAGCTCGTCCATGGTGCCGAAGCCGCCGGGGAAGACCGCCAGGGCGCGCGCCCGCATGGCGAGATGCATCTTCCGCATGGCGAAGTAGTGGAAGCGGAAGGTCAGCTCCGGCGTCGTAAAGGCATTCGGCTCCTGCTCATGGGCGAGCGTGATGTTGAAGCCGATGGTGGGTGCACCAGCTTCCGTGGCGCCGCGATTGGCTGCTTCCATGATGCCGGGACCGCCACCGGTGGCGATCACGTTGTCGCGCCAGCCATCGACCGGATTGAGGGCACCACCGCGTTCCGAGACCAGGCGGCCGAAGGCGCGCGCGGCCTCGTAATAGACTGACAGCTTCTTGGCGCGGATTGCCTTTTCCTTGCTCGGCGCATCGCCCTGCTCGGCCGCCGCTTCAAGTGCTGCCACCTGTTCCGGCGAAGGGGTCCGCGCACTGCCGAAGCAGATGATGGTGGAGCGGACATGCCAGTCGCGCAGCAACAGATCCGCCTTGCTGTATTCCATCGCAAAGCGGAGGCCGCGCATCTCGCGGCGGTTCAGCATGAAATCGATATCTTCGGCCGGCAGCAGATAGCTGGGCGAGTTCATCTGGCGGGTAGCATCGGGCATGATCGTACTCTTCGGTGGGACGCATGATTCGTCCCATCATAGACCAAGAGCTCGACTGAATTCTTAAGATTTAACGGGAGACGGCCTCTGCCGAACGGCGCCACAAGCGGCCGCCAAAGGCGATGATCGTCAGGCCGATTGTCAGGATGCCGCCGCCGATGATCAGGCCTTCGGTGACCGGCTCACCCAACTCAACAATGCTGAGGAGGACGCCGACCACCGGCATCAGCACCGAAAACGGCATGACCTCATCCACCCGGTAGCGCATGAGCAGCCGATACCACAAAGCGTAAGGCAGGACGCAGCCGAGAAAGGCGAGAACCAGAATGGCGCCCCAACTTTCCATCGAGATACCATGCAGCACCGGCAGCGGATTGCCTTCGAAAACGAGCGAGGTCAGCCACAATTGCGGCGCCGCGTAGCGCAGCAGCCCGGCATAGACGGCAAGACCGGAATCGCGGCTCCAGACGGCAATGCCGACCTGGCCGCTGGCCCAGAAAACACCACTGAAGCCGACCAGCAGAATACCGGCGAGCTGGCCGTCGCCGCTCGGCCGGCCGATCACGATGGCGATGCCGACCAGCACCAGGGCCATGCCGATCCAGTTGCGCAGGCTGGGCTTGTCGCGCCCGGCAGCCCAGGCCAGCACGGCGGCGAAAGGAATCTGCAATTGCAGGATCAGCATCGCCATGGAGGCTGGCAGCAGCTTCAGCCCCGACAGCAGCATGGCCGCCTGGATGGTGCCGGCGGTCAGCGA
>DATMUQ010000221.1:0-3474 GCA_035563795.1 Terriglobales bacterium
CCCGCCGCAGCCGGCATGATCTTCAAGAGCCTCGCCGGCGGTTTCCTGGCGCAGAGCCGTGACAATGGCCGCGTTGATCCGACGGCACTCAAGGTCGTCACCAAGCGCGCCCCGAATGCGGCCGAGCTGGCCGATCTCATCTTCGCCATGCGCGTCGCCAAGCATGTGAAGTCGAATGCCATCGTCTACGCCAAAGCGGGCGCCACAGTCGGCATCGGCGCCGGGCAGATGAGCCGGGTCGATTCCAGCCGCATCGCCGCCTGGAAAGCAGCCGAAGCAGCCAAGACCGCCGGCGATGCACTGAGCTGGGCCAAGGGCTCGGTGGTGGCGTCAGATGCCTTCTTCCCCTTTGCCGATGGATTGCTGGCGGCAGCGGAAGCCGGCGCCACCGCCGTCATCCAGCCAGGCGGGTCGATGCGCGACGACGAGGTGATCGCCGCCGCCGACCAGGCCGGCCTCGCCATGGTCTTCACCGGCCTCCGGCATTTCCGGCACTGAGATAACGGCGCAACCGTCGCCGCGCCGCTACGAGCTTCGGCTATCGGATGATGGTCACCGCACGACAGTTATCGAACGATGGTGACCGGGCAATGTGCCCGGGCGATGACATCGGTCGCCACTGAGCCGAGGAACAGGCGTTCCAGCTCGGTGGTGACGCCGGTGCCGATGACGATATGGTCGAATTGCTTGGCATCGGCATAAGAGACGATCGCGGCCGCCACCTTGCTGCCGGTGATCACCACCGCATCTGCCGCGGTGACGCCCTGCTTGGCGGCCGCCTTGGAAGCCAGAGCGAGCTGGCGGTGGATCTGGGCATCGATAGCGCTGACCAGCTTTTCATCCCAGAAATAGGTCTGGGCCATGCGTTCGCTGGGTACCGTATTCACATTGACGAAGGTCAGCTTGCCGCCGGTCTCCTTGGCCAGCTGGGCTGCGCAGGCAGCCGCCCGGTCGGCAATATCCGATCCATCGACGGCACACAGAATGTTCTTCGGCATTCCTCACCTCCCCGTTGCCGGGCCTGATCGGCCCTTTTGATGCACAAACGCCAGGGAAACTGCCGGCAAATAACCGCCGGAAATCAGGCCTGGCGATTTCTCTAGGATAAATATTTTTTACCCTTAGTAAATATGTGACATTGATCCACATCAAGGGCCGGGGAAAATCGGCGGGAAACCAGAAAATAAAAAGACCCGGCCTGCAAGGCCGGGTCCAGTCTGATCAGGGAACCATGTTGCCTGCCGGCCTCTCGGTAGGCAAGGCTTTCAACTCAATCTTCGGCGTCGAGGGCGTAGCCGGCCGACCGCACGGTGCGGACGAGGTCGCTGGCCCCCTCGATATTGATCGCCTTGCGCAGGCGGCGGATATGCACGTCGACGGTGCGCGGCTCGACATAGATGTCGCGGCCCCAGACCGAATCCAGCAGCTGCTCGCGACTGAAGACCCGGCCCTGGTTTTCCATCAGGAACTTCAGCAGGCGGAACTCGGTCGGCCCGAGATGGATCTCACGGCCGTCGCGGCGCACGCGATGGGTGATGAGGTCCATATTGAGATCGCGATAGGCCAGGGTCTCGCCCTGCGGCTGCGGCTTGGCCCGGCGCAGAACCGCGCGGACACGGGCCACTAGCTCACTGGGACTGAAGGGCTTGGTGACGTAATCGTCGGCACCGACTTCGAGGCCGCGCAATTTATCGCCCTCTTCGCCGCGCGCCGTCAGCATGATGACGGGGGTCAGGCGATGTTCCGGGCTGCGACGGATCTGGCGGCAGATCTCGATGCCGGAGAGGATGGGGAGCATCCAGTCGAGCAGCACGAGATCGGGGCGCTGTTCCTTGATGAGAAGCAAGGCTTCTTCGCCATTGCCGGCTTCCAGGACACGAAAGCCTTCGCGTTCCAGGTTGTAGCGCAGCAAGGTGACGAGCGCGACTTCATCCTCGACGATCAGGATCAACGGCTGGGCGGTTTGGCCGGTCTGGCCATCACGGGGAGCGTTCATCGGGGGTCGATTGCGGTCAGTCGCCGATTGCAACATTCGTGGTATCTCCCTTGGGGCGAGATTCATCCAGGCTCTTGCCATGGACCAGGAAATAGATGATTTCGGCGATGTTGGTGGCGTGATCGCCGATACGCTCGATGTTCTTGGCGATGAACAACAGATGCGTGCAGGGGCTGATGTTGCGCGGGTCTTCCATCATATAGGTGAGAAGCTCCCGGAACAGGCTGTTGTACATTTCATCGACGTCTTCGTCGCGGCGCCAGGCGGCCTGGGCGCGATCAGCGTCCTTTTCCATATAGGCGTCGAGCACGCCCTTGACGATCTGCTGCGCCAGGATGCCCATGCGCGGGATCGAGGCCACGGGGCGCAGCGGCTGGCCCTGATTGAGGATCAGCGCGCGCTTGGCGATGTTCTTGGCATAGTCGCCGATGCGTTCCAGATCGGCCGCGATCTTGATCGCCGCCACCACTTCGCGCAGATCCTGCGCCATCGGCTGGCGCAGCGCCAGGATGCGGACGGTGAAATTGCCGATTTCCTGTTCCAGATCGTCGATGCGCTTGTCGGCCTGCACGACGCGGCCGGCCAGTTCGCTGTCGCGCCGCACCAGGGCGTCGATCGCCGAGCTCAGCTGCGATTCAGCCAGACCGCCCATTTCGGCCAATACCTGGCTGAGATGCTGCAGGTCGTTATCGAATGATTTGACGGTATGGTCGCTCATGGTCGTCGTCATTGCCTTCTCCACTAACGCCGATCGCCCATCGGCTGTCCCAATCGGCTTCTGTTCATCTCGCTCAGCTGCGCACCGCGCACCGGACCTCATCGGTCAAGCTGGCAAGGTGTCTTGCCGGCACCCAGCCTGACCCCGTCCTGGCCGGACGAGCAAGACTTTCATGCGAGCGACGCTCGTCTATTACGACACTTTGGTGACAAACGTGTGACGGCCATTAACGAGATGATTTAAAATAATAATTTTGCCATCCACGAGAAGAATCAACGCCACTTTTTGTCCATCATGACGGCCGATTCTCAGGTCGATTCCGCAGCCGGCTCAGACACCGCCAGGCCGCAATCGACGATCAATCGCTATTCCGGTAGGGGCAGATAGACGGTGAAAATGCTGCCTTCGCCCAATATCGAATCGATATCGAGGCTGCCGCGGTGATGGTTGACGATGTGCTTGACGATGGCGAGGCCAAGCCCGGTCCCGCCCATATCCCGCGAGCGGGCGGCATCGACCCGGTAGAAGCGCTCGGTCAGGCGCGGCAGATGCTGGCGGGCGATGCCCTCGCCCTGGTCGCGGATGGTGATCGCCACCATGCCCTTGGGATCGCGCAGGCCGGTGAGGCGGCTTTTCAGCTGGACCGGATCGGTGATGACGCTGGCCTCGACCGTCACCTTGCTGCCCTCGCGGCTGTATTTGATGGCATTGTCGATCAGGTTCTGGAACACCTGGGTCAGCTCATCGGCATCGCCCGGCA
>DATMUQ010000222.1:0-2171 GCA_035563795.1 Terriglobales bacterium
TCCGGCGCAGCCAGCTCCTGAGCGACAGCGCCAAAGCCAGGAGGGCGGCGATCAGCGCGCCCAGCGAGGTCGCCTGCCAGCCGCCCCAGGCCCAGGCAGCGCCCGCCAGCATCGAGCCGATGGCGCCACCGATGAAGAAGCCGCCGGTGAAGAGGCCGTTGAGCCGGCCGCGTGCTTCCGGACGGATCATGTTGATGGCACGCCGCCCCAAAGTCTGGTCGCCGATGACGCCGATATCGAGAATGAGGGCGGCGATCATCATCACGCCGATGGCGATGCCTTCGTGCGCGGCGAAGAAATCGCGGGCGAAGCTGGCAGCGCCGACCACCCAGGCGCTTGCAATCGCGAGGATGACAGCAAGATGCATCAGGACCGTGGCGCCTTTGGTCAAGCCACGATCGCCGAGCCGTCCGGCAACCGGCGCGATGATGGTGCCGCCGGCACCGGCCAGCGCGAAGAGCGCGATGCCATCGGCGCCGAGATGGAACGGTGCCTCGGTCAGCCGCAAGGTGATCACCGTCCAGAAGAAGCTGAAGCTGGCAAAGCAAAGTCCTGCCGTGGTGGCGCGCAATTGCAGCACCGGCTCGGTACGCAGAAAGGTCCAGAGCGAGATGACGAGATCGAGATAGCGCGGCGTCGTCAGCGGCCGATGCTGCGGCAGCTTCAGGAACAGCGACACCGTGAGCGCCGCGATCAGCACGGCGGTGCCGCCGAAGACCAGGCGCCAGCCGAAATGCTCGGCGGCGACCGTCGCCAGTGGCCGCGACAGCAGGATGCCGAGCATGACGCCGCCCATGATATTGCCGACGACGCGGCCGCGATGGGCGGGCTCGGTCAGCGAAGCGGCGAGGGGAACCAGCATCTGGATGACGCTGGTGGTCATGCCGTTGATGAACATGGCCGCGAGGAACAGCCAGGATTGCTGGGCGAGGGCAGCGAGGACGAGGGCAGCCACGTTGCTGGTGAACATGCCGAGTATCAGGCGGCGGTTCTCGAAGAGATCGGTCAGCGGCACCAGCAGGATCAGCCCGGCCGCATAGCCGAGCAGCATCAGCATCGAGATCAGGCCATAGGCGCTGGGCGCCAGATGGATTGCCGGGGCGATCACCCCGATCAAGGGCTGGGCGGAGGTCAGGTTGAGCGCCAGCAGGCCAACGGCCAGGGCAAAGAACGGGGTGGAGACGCGCGGGGTGCCGGCTGCCAGGAGGGCTTCCGCTTCCGCGGCGGTGGCGGTCATGGCGGAACGGTCGATCGCCGGGGGTTCGGTCCGGTGCAAAGCCATCGGTCATCTCCGGGAAGTGGCCAGAAAGGCGGTTCGGATAATGGTTGATAGCTAGGGCAGGGCTCATTATAATGCTATTCAATTATATTAATCATCTTTATGCGAAAGTTGCATGAACACCCGGGATATCGAAGCCTTCCTGGCGGTGGTCGATACCGGCTCCATTGTCGGGGCGGCGGCACGCCTGCATCTGACCCAGCCAGGTGTCACCCGGCGGGTGCAGAATCTCGAACAGACCTTGGGGATGGATCTCCTCGACCGGCAGTCAAAGCCGCTGAAGCCGACAGCCGCAGGGCGTGAGGCCTATGCACTGGGCCGCCGTGTGGTGGCCTCGGTCGAAGATCTAAAAATCGGTCTCCGGCCGGACAGCCCGCCGACTGGCGAGTTCAGAGTCGGGTTGACCCCGTTCCTCAGTGAAACCGCGATCGCGGCACCGTTCGACCGGCTGCGCGCGCTCTATCCCCAGCTGACCTTGCGCGTCTCCTCGGGCTGGTCAAAGGATCTGATAGCGCAGCTGGAGGAGGGACGCCTCGACGCCGCTGCGATCTTCGTCCCGGCCGGCATGGAGCCGTCGGAAGCGCTGTCGCACGATAGTCTCGGCACGCTGCCGGCTCTGGTGGTAGCGGCCAAATCGCTTGGCCTACCGGCGAAGGTCACGCTGCAGGACATTGCCAGCCTGCCCTGGGTGCTCAATCAGGATGGTTGCGGTTTTCGCCGGATGATGCGGCGCGCCCTTGAGGTCGAGCACCTGCCGTTCAACATCGCTGTCGAAGTGATGAGCCCGGAACTCCGCCTGTCGCTGGTGGCGCGCGGCCTTGGCCTCGGCATCACCACCGGCTCGGCCCTGGAAAGCAGTGCGTTGAAGTCGGAAGTCCAGGTGCTGGAGGTG
>DATMUQ010000223.1:0-9526 GCA_035563795.1 Terriglobales bacterium
TGCGCCAGCCAGATGGCAGTCTGGCGCTCCAGTCGGTCCCGCCGCGTCCCGGCCGCCGACGCCTCAGCCAGAAGTGGCGCGATATCCGCCTGCGCGCCCAATTGCTGACGCCAGCGCACCCGCTCGAAGCGCTGCGCCCGGTTGCTCGGATCCTCGATCCAGGACAGGCCCCGCCGCTGCAAGTCGGCGGTGAGATCATGCTTGCGCCAGCCCAGGAGCGGCCGCAGCAGCCGCACACCGTCCCGGCAAAGCAAGGCCGACATGCCGGCAAGGCCAGCGGCCCCACTGCCATGATCGGCCCGCATCAGCACCGTCTCCGCCTGGTCATCGGCATGATGCGCCAAGGCAAGATGCAGCACGTCATGGGCCCGGCACCATGCGGTCAGCAGGCGATAGCGTGCCTGCCGCGCCGCCGCCATCAGGCCGGTGGTCGGCTTGGCACCCTGCCAGGTCAGGATGTGATGATCGATAGCCGGCCAGGCAGCGCCCCGCGCTGCGGTGATGCCGCTGGCATTCAGCTCTGAGATTAGTTCGCCCACCTGCCGGCACTCGGCAGCCGCTTCCGGCCGCAAACCATGATCGACGCTGAGGGCGGTCAGACGACCGCCATGCGGCGCCAGCCAGTCACGCAAGAACACGAGCAGCGCGAGACTGTCACTGCCGCCGGAAACGGCGACGGCGATATGCGGCGCCGGCTCAAAGGGACCAAGCGCCGACATCGCTGCGGCAAAGGCTTTCGCCTCCTGCTCAGCGATCTTCATCGGCCGCGAATAAGACGGCCGGCCATGGGCAAGGAGTTACGGCTCAGGCCGGGCAACCGAAGCGCTGCTTCGCCCGCGCCGCCCGGTCCTTGATGGTGCCGGAAGCATCGGGATATTTCTTGTCGAGCTGCTTCAGCGCAACGCAGGCATTGTCCTTCTGGCCGCTCTGGCCAAGCGCCATGCCGAGCTTCAGCAGGTTATCGACCACTTTCGGGCTATTGGGATATTTCTGATAGCCCTCGGCAAAAGCGATCGCGGCATTCTTATAGTCCTGGCGCGCGTAATAGGTTTCGCCCAGCCAATACTGCGCATTGCCGGCCAGCGGATCGCTGGCATGATCCTTCAGGAAGGTCTTCAGCGCGACCTCGGCCTCCGGATACTGGCTCTTCTGCAGCAGGCCGACGGCATATTCGTATTGGTCCTTGGGCGTGTCGCCCGGCAAGACAACATTGCCGGCGCTGCCGCCACCGCTACCGGCCGCTGCGGCCGCAGCTTCAGCGGCACCGGCCGGGGCTTGCGGCAGAGCCTGATTTGAATTCAGCGTCCCGAGCACATGCGGTTGGCCCGCCTGGTTGTCCGGGGCCGGCGCTGCATTGTTGGAGCCGGAGGAAGGTGCCGGTGCCGAGTTCTGCGTAGGTGCTGCCGGCGGCGCCCCGGCAGGTGGGGCATTGCCTGGTGCTGCCCCGCCACCGCCAGCACCACCATTCTGCGCCTGTTCCAGCGCGCTCAGGCGGAACTCATTGTCTTTTTGCGCGCGGTCGAGCTTGTCGCTGAGATCGTTGACCTTGATCTGCACCTGCTCGATCTCGCCCTGCATGCTGGCGAGCTGCTGCTGCAATTGCTGCATCTGGACGACCTGCTGGGCCGCGACATTGCCGCCGCCACCACCTTGCATCGCCTGGAGTTGTTGCTGCATCTGCTGCACCTGCGCGCGGAGATCGTCGATCTCATCAGCGGCGAGCGGCGTGACCACAACACTGAGAGTCAACAACCCGGCTGCGAGCGGCAAGCTGGGCCATAAGGCGCGGCGCATGGTCGAGACGAAGGGCAGTTGGGCAAGGGCCCCCTGCGAACTCTTCGTCGTCATGATCTGTGCTGCCGAGAAGAAACTGCGCATCATGCCCGTACTCGCCACTGCTGGTAGACCTGTCACTTTTAAACTCGTTCCGGGCGAAATTATGGCAGCTGTCCCAATTGTGATCCAGGCTGTCCACACCTGACCTCGGCTCGCGGCGGTACCGGAAGGCCGGCTGCAGAGTTGCGCAACCCTGCCGCTGGTCCGGCGCCGCCATCCTCAGTTAAGGCGCTCGTCCAGCGGGGAAAATGCCAGAGAGACTCGGTTCCAGGCAAGCGACAAGCCCCTGCCCGGCCGAAGCGGAGCCGGCCGGGCGGAGCGGAGCGATGCGGTCTCAGGACGGGTAGCGATTGAGAGGTGCCCGCTACTGTTGCGCCAGCAAGGTCACGGCGCGGCGGTTGCGCGACCAGCAGGCCTCATCGGCATCGACGCAGTCGGGCTGCTCCTTGCCGTAGGAGATCACGCTGAGGCGATGGGGATCGACACCCAAGGCCTGGAGGAATTGCTCAACCGTTGTTGCGCGCCGTTCCCCCAGCGCCAGGTTGTATTCACGGGTGCCCCGTTCGTCGCCATGACCGGCGATCGTCACCAGCAGCTGAGGGTGTTGGCTGAGCCAGGCGGCCTGGCGGCGCAGGATCGACTGGTCATCCGACGACAGATCCCAGCGATCAGTGACGAAGAGAACCCGGTCGCCGACATTCTGGGTGAGTTCGCGCTGCAGGCCCGGCAGATCATTGGCGGAGACAGTCGACACCCCCGCCGTTTGCTGTTGCGTCCCGGTTGCCGTCCCCTGCCCGTCGCCGCCCGGATTGGCAGCACCGTCCCCTGATGTCCCGCAGGCGCTCAACAGCAAGGTCGCGAGCAATACGGACGCGCTGAGGCGTCCGGCTGATTTTGACATGGCAAAATTCCCCTCTTGGCAGCCGATGATTTCGGCCGATCGCCACAGTTGCGAAACAAGAGGGCCAATTCGGATCAAAGCCGTGACGGAATCACGGAGATGTGATGGCAAAATCGCGTCGAAACGAACGGCCATATTCACAAATAGCACGGACCGACGCGGCAACGTGTCGCAGCCGAAAAAGGTGTCTCGACAGTCTCCGGGGCCATGTTCCCGAAGCCGAGACCGGCAATCTCAGACAAAGAAAAACGCCGGCATACCCATCCGTATGCCGGCGTCATTTCAGTCAGCGCTGCGTCGCCGAAGCGACGCTGCTGCCGAAGGCTTACTTGTTGATCGAAGTCACGCCGCGGCGGTTCTGCGCCCAGCAGGACTCGTTCGAGTCAGTGCACTCCGGACGCTCCTTACCATAGGAGATGACCGAGAGACGGCCCTTGTCGACACCGAGAGCGGTCAGATAATTGGCGACCGAATTGGCACGACGCTCGCCGAGGGCGAGGTTGTACTCACGGGTGCCGCGCTCGTCGGCATGACCTTCGACGGTGACGGTCACGGCCTTGTACTGGTTCAGCCAAGCGGCCTGCTTCTGCAGCTGCTGCTGGGCTTCAGCACTCAGGTCGTACTTGTCGGTGCCGAAGAAAACGCGATCGCCGACATTCTGCTTGAAGTCTTCAGCCGAACCCGGAGCGGCAGCCATCGACGCGACCTGACCGTTATCGGTCGAAGCCGACGTACCCGTGCCGGCGCCAGCGCCCTTGGCCGTATCGTCCGACGAGCAGGCCGCGAGAAGCAAGGCCGCGGCAACCGCCGAAATCAACTTAATACGCATAGTATCCTCTCATCCTCTTACTTGTCTCAACAGCTTGAACCGGTCCCAGTCCCCATGATCGAGACAGGATCCAAACCGTTTGCCTATTCCGCGCTGTCGTGGAGCCTTTTTTGGGCTGTCAAGCCCCGGAATCGGCGGAAAAGATAAAGCATCACTGGTTGCTTAGCAAGGGTCCCCACGCGGGATCCGAGCCATCCATCGGCGTTTTCATCACTCTTTCGTTAGCGCCCGTCAGGTCGATGGAGTGCAACTGAGTTTTACCACTTGGGTCCGATTCGAAGAAGGCCAGGACCCGGCCATTGGGGGCCCAGGTGGGGCCTTCGACCAACCACCCCTGGGCCAGCTGGCGTTCCCCCGACCCGTCAGGACGCATGACGCCGATATAGAAGGTGCCGCCGGTGAACCGGGTGAAGGCGATCAGGTCGCCACGCGGTGACCACACCGGGGTGGCATAGCGCCCGGGCCCCTTGCTGATCCGCTGCACACCGCTGCCATCGGCATTCATGGTGTAAAGCTGCTGCTCGCCGCCACGATCGGAGTTGAAGACGATGCGGTTGCCATCGGGCGAATAGCAGGGCGAAGTATCGATCGCCGGGCTGTCGGTGATGCGCTGGGCACGCCGGGTCCGGGTATCCATGGTCCAGATATCGGTGTTGCCGTTTTGGGCCATGCTGAGGATGACCTTGGTCCCATCCGGCGAGAAGCGCGGCGCGAAGGTCATGCCGGGGAAGTCGCCGAGGATCTCCTGCTGGCCGGTGCTGATGTTGAACAGATAAACGCGCGGCTTGTTGTTGTAGAAGGACATGTAGGTGATGTCCTGGCTGATCGGCGAGAAGCGCGGCGTCAGCACCAGGGAATCGCCCTGGGTCAGGTATTTATGATTCTCGCCGTCCTGATCCATGATGGCGAGGCGCTTGACCCGGCGGTCCTTCGGCCCGCTTTCCGACACATAGACGATGCGGCTGTCGAAATAGCCCTCCTCGCCGGTGATCCGCTTATAGATCTCGTCGGCGATCTGATGGGCGATGCGGCGCCAATTACCCGGCGCGGCATTGTACTGGAAGCCGGTCATCTGGCTTTCGCCGAACACGTCCCAGAGACGGAACTGAACCTGGAGCTGGCCGTTGCCCGCCGCCTGAACCGCGCCGCTCACCAGCGCCTGGGCGTTCAACACACGCCAATCCTGGAAGCGCGGTCCCTGCTGCAGCGAGACATTATCCTGGATGAAGGCCTGATGATTAATCGGGGCGAACAGGCCCGAGCGTTCGAGATCGTCGGAGACCACCTTGGCGATGTCGAGACCGACCTGGGTACTCGCCGCATCGCCGGCGAAATCCGGCACGGCAATTGGCATGGGCTGCACATTGGGGTTACCGATGACGATCACCGGCTCGGCCTTGGCCGGCTGTGCCGCCATGCTCAAGGCCACGAGCGACGGCAAAACCAGCAAGGCAATCGTCAGGACGTGTTTAAAGCGCTTCATTCTTCTGCCTCAAAAGGAATCCCCAACCGGTCGCACCCCGCGCCGCTCCTATCTTTCAGTAGATCGGTAGCCACGGATTCGCAAGGGAGCCGTTTCGGCGCCGCCCATTGCAACCCTGCGGGCGCAGAAATGTTCCGATACCCGGCATGATTGCCGAGCCATTGTGACGGAAATATGGCCCAGGCGATCACCGTACGTTCACGGTCTGGCGAGGATGGTGCAAACAGGGTCGCTGCTAAGTGATTGAGATGACTGGCCGGTCGGAGGGGTCGAGATCGGCCCCCCATTCACTTCAGTGGAAACAGTCACGGGCCGATAGAGTGCCCATAATTCATTGGCGGCGATCACGGTCGCGCATTTGTCGAGCCAAGGACGATACAACGCGACAAGTTTCTGTGTGCTGGCCGTGGTAAATCGAAGGGGCACGAGGATAATGTCCGCACCGGCAAAGGCCTGATCCGGCGACGGATGAAACACGTCGGAAAAGCTGCGACCGTCATCATACCAGAGAAGACCTCCGGTAGACGGGTGTACTCTCGGCCAGGCAGCGGCGGCGACATTCGAGACCTCAAGGGTCGCGACACGCGTGCCTACGGGTAGCCTGCCAAGCAGGTCTTGTGCACGCTGCATGTCATGGACGATGACGTCGTCTGCGAAAGCGAGATCGCCATGATGGATGCCGGCGTCTGCTGCAGGCAGCGTCGAGGTCAGTATTCTCTCCCCCAGGGTTCCAGCGCCGCTGATGGATTGCGCATGCGTAAGCCGGGCCGCAGAGGGCTGCCAAGCCAAGGCAACACCACTCACGCCAAAGAGATAGAGAGCCTGGCACAGTGCCGGAATCCCGACCAAAACCGGTCGAAATATCCTGGCATCCGGCCAAACCAGTTTTGGCTTCAGCAGAAGCAATGGCACCCCCGTCAAGGGAACCATCACATCAAAATTTTGCAACCCGACAGCATGCTGAATTGATATGCAATAGAGCGGCAAGAACCGAAAACGCCTTGGCAAGGCACGGATGAAGCAGAGAGCAACAGCGAGTAGCAGCGGCACCACGTTGTAAGGCGCGGCGAACTGCACAATAAGCTTGCCCAAACGGACCGAGCCGGTTGCCCCACCGATAGCAAGATTGTCGCGCAGATAGGCAACCAAGACACCGCTGGCCACCCCTCCCCCAATGGCGAGAAGAACCACCACGCAAGGCATGATGTAATCCGCAATCCGGCGATCATTGAAACAACCTGCGGCCAGCGTCAAAACAGCGCCGGCAAACACGGTCAGTTTCAAATATAATAAACAGCAAAGCGCAATCGAAAGGGTGATATCTGAAAGACGGCCTCGTCCCGCCGGATTGCAGGTCCAAACCAGAGCGACGGCATAAAAAGCCCAAGCCCAGCGATTGTAATCTGCAACGTAACGATAGCTCCCCCAGCTCGCATCCAAGGCGAGCGGCGTCATCATCATCCCGGCCAACATAATGAGGATCGTTGCCCACGTCGTTCCGGCCAAGCCCCGCATATTCGGCCACAACAGCAGATAGCTCAGGGCAAGAATCGCAACATCCGCGCGCAGGACCGAGCGCGCATCCGTGCCGTCAAACGACAGCGCCAAGCCATGCACGGCGGCGTAAAGAAGGCCGATCGGCGATGGATAGTCTCGGCTCGGTAAAGCGCCTTGCAACCACCGTAGCCCTGCATTGAGGGGGATATAGATGTCATACGGCGCGTCGATGAGCAGGAGTGATTCGTGAGACAGGCTGAGCAGGCAAAGCATTCCAGCCAAGACGAGCGCCAGGCGAGTGCCATATCGGTGCCAGATAGCACAAGCGCCTGCCCCAGCAGCCCCAATCACGTCCCCAAGCTGGCGTGAGCTTCTAGGCTGTGCAGGCATCAATACCGATCCATGGCAGTCGGCTGTGTGACCTTAGATTTCTGCCGGCCCGCGCAACAGCTGCCAAGCAGCAGGCACGCCAAGCCGATCAACAAAGAAGCGCGTCTGTATCGCATGCATCCCCCGAAGCAGCGCCGCACTGGTATCTACAGTATTCAATGACTCCCGGCTTTGGGCCGGCATCATTTGATTAGTTCATCTGGCTTGGCTGAAATATGAAAGTGATTTTTTCGTATGTCTTGCCAGGCGGTAGCTGAAGTCGCTGCGCAATCAACAAGGCACGCTTGCAGCTCTCGGCAGCCTGACGGAAATACGGGTTTCCAGGCTGATCATTGTCATAAGTAACGCTGGTGATCGTACCATCGGGCTGCAACGTGATATGCATCGTCACGTTCAGCTTATCGAGATCAGGTGCACCCGCCAGACTGCCGATATTCCAGTGCTGCCGGACCTGATTGGCGATGCCATCGGACTCCGATGCCGTCAATGGAATCTCCGAGAACTGCGATGTCTGCGGCGCTTCCGACGCATCCTGCTGTGGCGGCTGCGGCGCGGCCTTCTTGGTCTTGTCGGCCTTCGTGTCGGGCTTCGGCTGATCCTTCAGCACGTTCTGCAGCAGGCTGTCGAGCGACTGGTCGGCCGTATCCTTCTTCGGCTTGTCGTCCGGCTTCTTGTCGACCTTCTTCTGATCCGGCTTGGGCGGCTCTGGCTTCTTCTCGTCCGGTTTCTTTTCCGGCTCCTTGGTCTTATCCGGAATCACCACCGCTTCCTCCGGCTTCGGCGGCTCGGCGGGCTTGGATTCCGGTTGCGGCGGCGTCGGGGCCGGCGGCGGCGGTGTCGTCGCCTGCTTCTCGACCGGCGGTGGCGGCGGCGTGTCGGGCTTCGGCGGCTCCTTCTGTTCGACCTTGGGCGCGTCGGCGCCCTTCTTGACCTGAGGTGCCACCTTCTGGGCCTTCGGCGCGGCGGTGATATCCGCCTTGGTCGCCAGCTGAATGCCGATCACTTCCGGCAGCGGCTCGGGCTGCCAGAAGATCGGCAGGCCGAACATGACGAGCAGGATCAAGGCGATATGCAGGCCGACCGATATGATCAGCCCGGCACCCGCCGGATTGTCCTTGATCGACGCGGTAATCAAGCCAGCGACCTCACTTGCTTGGCTTCTTGGCGGCGCTGCCCTGTGCGGCATTACCCTGGTCGGCGCCACCTTGTGCGGCATTGCCGCCGCCATTGTCATCGCCCGGCGTTTCCACCACCAGCGACACGGCCCGGAAGCCGGCCGTGGTCAATTCGCCCATCGCCTGCAGCACGGTGCCGTAATTGATGTCCTTGTCACCGCGGATGAAGATCTTGGCGTCGGGATTGTTGTTGGTGATGGCGGCGAGACGCGGCCCGAGGCTCTCCATCGGGATCTCGGTATCGCTGAGATAGATCTTGCCGTCCTTGTTGACGGTGATCACCAGCGGCTCATCGGGATTGTTCATCGCCTCTGCCTTGACCTTCGGCAGATTGACGGGAATGCCCGAGCTCAGCAGCGGCGCCGTGATCATGAAGATGACGAGCAGCACCAGCATGACGTCGACCATTGGCGTCACGTTGATGGCAGCGACGGGATCGGCACGACGACGGCCGCCGCGGCGATGGCGTTTCGGTCCGGCGAGAGCGGCGCCCATGATTAGTGCTTCTCTTCGAGCTGCCGCGACAGGATGGCGCCGAATTCACCGGAGAACGCATCGAGCCGGTTGCCGTAGCGCGAGATGTCGCTGTTCAGCTTGTTATAGGCGAGCACCGCCGGAATGGCGGCGACGAGACCCAGGGCCGTGGCGAACAGCGCTTCGGCGATACCGGGCGCCACCACCGCAAGGCTGGTGTTCCTCGAGCCGGCGATCGCGGCGAAGGAATTCATGATGCCCCAGACGGTTCCGAAGAGGCCGACGAAGGGCGCTGCCGAACCGACCGAAGCGAGGAAGGTCATATAGCGTTCGAGCTGATCCATCTCGCGGCCGAGGGTGATGCCCATGACCCGCTCGATGCGCTCCTGCAGGCTTTCACGCAAGGACTCCGATCCGAGCAAACCCTTGGCGGCCGACCGGCGCCATTCGCGCATGGCTGAGACGAAGATCGAGGACATCGGATCGGGCGGCCGGTTGCCGATGCGGTCGAACAGCTCTTCCAGCGAACCGCCGGACCAGAAGGCATCCTCGAACTGCTTCGCCTGGTTGCGCAGGCGGCGCAGGCGAATGGTCTTGTCGATGATGATGGCCCAGCTCCAGACCGAGGCCATTAGCAGGAGGATCATCACCACCTTGACGATCCAGTCGGCCTGCATGAAGAGGCCGATGATGCTGAGATCATGGGCAGCGGCACCCATGCCGGGTCCGGTGCTGACGGCCTGGCCGGCCATGGCGTCCAGGGCATTGCCGGTGACCTGGCCGACCGGTACCGCGGGGGGAGTCGTCTGATCCATAAAAGGCTCTCACTCTATCGATGTCAGTTCGTTTAATCGCCGAACCGCCGGATCCCACGTATCCTGGACCCGTCGTCCGCCTTATCTGTCTGGTCTGTCAGCTACCCGGCGTGAGCCCCGCTCCCG
>DATMUQ010000224.1:0-4237 GCA_035563795.1 Terriglobales bacterium
GGGGCGGCGACCGCCGTGAACGAGGCGTGCACCCCCATCCAGCGATCTTTGCACCGCAGATTCGACATGCTCGAGCTGGCCGCGTGTGGCCAGCGGGCCCATTTCGGTTTCGGCCGCAAGCGGGTCGCCGATCCGGATATCGCGGGCCCGCGCCGCGACTTTCTGCAAGACCTGGTCGAAGACCTCGCCCTGGATGAAGACGCGGGTGCCGGCAACACAGCTTTGGCCGCTGGCGCCGAAATTGCCGGCGACGATGCCATTGGCGGCGCTGTCGAGATCGGCATCGGCAAAGACCAGGATCGGCGACTTGCCGCCCAGTTCCAGGCTGACCGCGGCGAAGTTCTCGGCGCTGTTGCGAATGACATGACGCGCAGTGGCGGGACCACCGGTAAAGGCGATGCGGGCGACCAGGGGATGGCTCGTCAAGGCCTTGCCGCAGGGATCGCCCAGACCGGTCACGATATTGACGACACCGGCCGGGAAGCCTGCCTCGGCGCAGAGCTTGACCAGTTCCAGGAGCGGCGCCGGCGCATGTTCGGAGGCCTTGAGCACGACGGCATTGCCGGTCGCGAGGGCCGGGCCGATTTTCACCGCCGCCAGCATCAATTGCGAGTTCCAGGGCACGATCGCCGCCACTACGCCGATCGGCTCACGCACCGTCATGACGAACATGTCGGGCTTGTCGATCGGCAGGGTGGAGCCTTCCAGCTTGTCGGCGGCGCCGGCGAAATAGCGGAAGTATTCGGCGACATAGCGAATCTGTGCCCGCGTCTCGCGAATGAGCTTGCCGGTGTCGCGGGTCTCGATCTCCGCCAATTGATCGGCCCGCTCGGCGACGAGATCGGCCAGCCGGTAGAGCAACTTGCCGCGTTGGGTCGCCGTCATCCGGGACCACGGATCCTGGGTCATGGCGCGGTGTGCAGCCGTGACGGCACGATCGACATCTGCCGCGCTGGCATTGGGGAAGCGGCACCAGATCTGGCCGGTCGCCGGATTGACGCTCTCCAGGGTGCTAGCATCGGCGGCGTCGCACCAGGTACCATCGATATGCATCTGATAGATCTGGATCATGATGCGGCCTGCGCGACTTGTTGGTCGGGGAGCGAAAGGAAGTGATCGATCGAGCCGGCGAGATGCCCGGGTATCTCGAGCGGTGTGAGATGACGCTGCCCGTCGATGATCTCGAGACGGGCCGCCGGCAGACTGATCGCCAAAGCATGTGCCATCAGCGCCGTCGAGCGCTGATCGTCGGAACCGGTGATGACGAGGCTCGGCTGATGGATTGCCGCAACGCGGTCGGCGAGTTCCGCATCGGCGCTGCCGAAGACCGCATAAGCGGCGGCATAGGCCTCGAGATCGTTGGTCATCATATGCCAGCGGACATTCTCGACCACCTCGGGATGCCTGGTGCGGAAGGACGGCGTGAACCAGCGGTCGATCGCGGCGGCAACGCTGGCGGCATAGCCGCCATTGCGCACCTCGCTCACCCTTGCATCGATCGCCAGGCGCTCTGCCGGCGTCCGGTTGAAGACGGTATTGACCAGCACCATGCGCCGGACGCGGTTCGGTGCATGCAGGGCAAAGGCCTGGGCGACCAAGCCGCCCATGGAAAAGCCGACCAGATCGAAGGCGGGCAGATCGAGATCGGTGGCCAGGCGCGCAAGCTGCCGGGTGAAATCCGCGAGACGATAAGGACCGGTCGGCTTCTCACTCTGGCCATGTCCCTGCATGTCATAGCGGATGACCCGGCGGGATCGGCGCAGTAGTGCTGCCAGGGCGTCCCACATGCTGAGATCCATGCCGACGCCATGGATGAGGACGACCGGCGGGCCGTCTCCTTCGATCAGATAGCGGCTGCCGCCGATGATGCGCGGCTGCGGCATCTCGATCTGGCCGGTGGCTCCACTCATGCCAAAGCGGCCTTTTCCGCTTCGATCTCTTTCATGTCGATGTAGCGGTCGCCGATGCGTGGGTGCAGGCGCCCGCCGGTCGCGGCACCCAGCGCGACCACGATCTCGTCGGGGCCCGGGGCGTCATTGATGGTGAATTCGATGGTCAGGTAATGCGACCGCATGCCTTCGTCGTTCTTGTGCATCATCGGCACGGCGATGGCACAGCCAGGACCGCCGCGCTTGTTGGTGAAGCTGAGATAGCTCTTGCCGCCGACCGCTTCGCGGAACAGGTTGCCGAAGCGCAAGGTGTGGATGAGGGCGGAGGCATGCTCGATCTCGCCGCTGGTGCCGACCACCGCTGCCTTGCCATAAGCCTCGACGCCGTCTTTGCCGCCGCAGCTTTCCAGGATGATCGGCACCAGGTGCTGACCCAGTTGCGGTGCGATGGCGAGGATTTCGGGGCGCAGATTGTCGACGAAGGGCCGCCCGGCCCAGGGATTTCGCAGGATCGCGGCCGCGGCCACCATGCGCACCGGCTTCGCGCCGGCCTTGCCGCCTTCGATGAAGATGTTTTCGCTGTAGGTGACGATCTTGCGAAGTTCGAGGGCCATCATCTTTTCTTTCACATCAATGCATTAAGCGGTAACAGGATGGTCAATTCATAAGACAGTATGATGGTATACCATCATACATATGCTCTAATATCCAGGGCTTTGTGGCAGCAGCGATCGCGCCGGGCGCAGCCGTTCCTGTTCACCGCCGCGGATTGCACCGGATTCGACATCGTTCTGCCGCTGTAGCATCCGCAAAGCCGCATCGCGGGCCTGGCGAACATGCTGCTTGCAGGCGGTTTCGGTGGCATCGGCATCGCGCCGGCTGATCGCCTCGACGATCAGCGTCATTTCACCGAAGCTGCCGGGCGCACGGCCCGGATGCGACATCGAGGTGCCGCGCAGAAACACCACGCGGGCCTGCAGCGAGCGGATCATGTCGCGGATGAGGTCGTTGCCGCAGCCTTCCAGCATCACATCGTAGAAAGCGGTCGCCTCGGCCACGATGTGCCGCGTCTCGCCGCCGGCGAAGGCTTCCTGCAATTTGCCGAGCGCTTCCTGCAGCCGGATGACCTGCTTGTCGGTGGCGCGTTCCGCGAACAGGCGCCCGGCAAGCCCCTCCAAGGCCTCGCGCACCTCGTAGATGTGCTGCGCCTCCGCAGCCGTCACGGTGGCGACGCTCGGCCCTTTATTGGGAATGTTCTGAACCAGGCCTTCCGATTCCAGATGGCGCAAAGCTTCCCGCACGCTGGTCCGGCTGACACCGGTCAGTTCGCATAATTCCCGTTCGATCAATCTGTCGCCGGGCTTGAAATGCGCATCGAGAATGGCCCGGCGCAGGACCTCCAGCACCTGCTGGCGCAAGGTTGTCGAGCGCTTGCTGATGCGCAGCGATCCTGGCGTCTTCATGTCACGGGCGTCGATCATGCGGTACTCGGTCTGGAGAAACTGTGGTGTCAGCCTGTTCATCGATCCAGCGGTTATTCGGCGACTTTCTTGGTCTTGTCGGCGGCGAAGGTCGGCATGACTTCGTCGACGAAGAGCTTCAGCGACTTCTGCTGCAGCTCCATCGGCAGGCCGTAGGAGGCGTAGTAGATGAAGTTGTCGACACCCAGGGCCTCGTACCGCTTCAGCTTGGCGATGACTTCATCCGGCGTGCCGAACATCAGGTTGGTGCGCAGCATGGTGGAATCGTATTCAGCGCGATGTTCGAGCGCCGCGAGGTCGATCTCCTCGGGGAAGCCGTTATCGACTGCGCCCAATTCGCGGAACAGGTTCTCGAACTGGCCGGCAACGCGCTTCAGCGAGTTGACATAAGGCTGCCATTCATCGTCGCGGGCATAGACGGCGGTATGGCGCATGGTCGAGAAGATCGGTCGCTTGGTCCCGGCGGGCGCCTTCGCCAGCGAGTCCTCGAGGCGCTGCTTGTAGCTTTCCACCTCAGCGAAGTCGCGGGTCAGGGCCCAGGTCATGAGATTGCACCCGCTGGCCACCGCCCAATCGAACGAGACCGGGTTGCGCACCGCCGCCCAGAGCGGCGGGTGCGGGCTTTGGATCGGCTTCGGGCAGGCGGTCGCCTTCGGGAAGGACCAGTATTTACCCTGGTGCTCGACATCGCCCTGCCAGAGCTGCTTCAGCAGCGGCAGCATTTCCAGCATATAGGGCACGCCGTCCTGCGCCTTGAGGCCGCCGGCCATGCGGTTGAATTCGCGCTGATAGGCGCCGCAGCCGATGCCGAATTCCAGACGGCCATTGGTCAGGAGGTCGAGCATGGCGGCTTCGCCGGCGACGCGG
>DATMUQ010000225.1:0-10856 GCA_035563795.1 Terriglobales bacterium
GGCGGGTGTGAGAGGCCTTCGCCGCCTCGAACACCCGCCGATTTCAGATCAGAACAAACTTACTTGCAAGCCTTAGGCGCCGAAGCCGCATCGACATTGGCGCAGACCTGCTCCTTGGTCGCCCATTTCGCCTTGATCACCACATCCAGATTATCCTTGGTGATGGCGATCGGCGTCAGGAACTTCGACTCCATGGCGATATGCTTGCTGCCCTTATCCCAGCTCTGGGCACCGGGGACGGCCTCCGGCTTGGTGCCCTTCGCAAGCGCCACGGCGATTTCCGCCGCATTCTTGCCGAGCTCGCGCGCATCCTTCCAGACCGACACGGTCTGCTGGCCGCGGGCGATACGGTTCAAAGCGGCGATATCGCCGTCCTGGCCGGAGAGCGGCACGTTCATCAGGTTCTGCGCGGCGAGTGCCGCAGCAGCACCGCCGGCGGTGCCGTCATTGGAGGCGACCACGGCATCGACCTTGTTGCCGTTCTTGGTCAGGATCTGCTCCATGTTCTTCTGGGCGTTTTCCGGCGCCCACTGGTCGGTGTACTGCTCACCGACAACCTTGATCTTGCCGGCATCGATGGCGGGCTTCAGCACTTCCATCTGACCCGCGAACAGGAAGTCGGCATTGGGATCGGTCGAGGCGCCCTTGATGAAGGCGTAATTGCCTTCCGGCTTCACCTTCTGCACTTCACGCGCCTGCATGCGGCCCACTTCGACGTTGTCGAAGGTCAGGTAGAAAACCTTGGGGTCCTGGATCAGACGGTCATAGGCGATCACCGGGATGCCCTGCGCTTCCGCCTTCTGCACCGCCGGCAATACCGCATCGGCATCCCAGGCGAGCACGATCAGGGCATTGGCGCCCTTGGTGATCAGGTTGTCGATATCGGAAGCCTGCTTCTCATTGGAAGCCTGGGCATCGGCACTGATATACTTCACACCCGCTGCCTTGAGCGCCGCCTTGATGGCGCCTTCATCGCGCTTCCAGCGTTCTTCCTGGAAATTCGACCAGGACACGCCGACCACGAGATCAGCCGCCTTGGCCGCTGTTTCTGCGACCATCAGCATCGCCGTCGCGGCCGCACCCAGTAACGCTAGTTTACGAAAGTTCATTTCTTTTGCCTCCCATGAAAGAACTTATTTGTTAGCGGTGACATTGCCTGCATTTAAGGCAGAAGGCCAGAAGCTGTCAACCAGACTGAACGACAATCTAGCGCAGAACGCGAAACGGCGGCAGTAGCGAAGATGTGTAACGATTTATCTGCCGCCGCAGAACTTTTCAGCCCTCGGCGGCGTTCTTGCGTGCTTGGCGTGATGTCGCCAGCTCCTTGACGACTCCGTGCAGGGTGCGGATTTCCTGCTCTGTCAGATTCGCCCGGTGCCACATATTGCGCAGATTGCGGATCATATGCGGCCGCGCCTCTTCGTTACGCAGGAAGCCGCAGGCATCCAATTCGCGTTCGAGATGAATGAAGAAATTAAGGAGCTGGTCCTTGTTGGCCGGCACCGAGCCATTCAACTCCAGGATGCTGCCCGGCGTCTGGTCGCCCGCCTGATACCATTCGTAACCGACGAGCAGAACCGCTTGGCCGAGATTGAGCGAGGTGAAGTCGGGATTGAGCGGCACGGTCAGTAAAGTATCGGCGAGGCTGAGATCGTCATTGATGAGGCCGGTGCGCTCCGGCCCGAACAGGAAGCCGACCTTGCCGCCGGCCGCAGCCTGCTGGCGCGCCTGCTCTGCCGCATGACGGGCCGTGACGATCGGCTTCACCATGCGCCGGTCGCGCGCCGTCGTCGCATAGACGAAGTTGAGATCCGCCACCGCTTCCGCCGTGGTGTCGAAGACCTTGACCGGCGGCATCATCTCGAGAGCGCCGACGGCCGCACGCTCCGCCTTGATATTCGGCCAGCCGTCGCGCGGCGCCACCAGGCGCAGATCGCTGATGCCACAATTCATCATGGCCCGCGCAGCCGCACCGATATTCTCGCCCATCTGCGGCGTCACCAGGATGATGGCCGGGCCAGTGTCAGGCGTTGCCGCCGATTTTGTTTCCGTCACGTCGCTCACGGCTGCTGCGCCTTCAAGAGCTTCCAGGTGATGGCGTCGTTCAGCGCCTCATAGGAAGCATCGATGATATTGCCGCTGACCCCGACCGTGCTCCAACGTTCGCCGGTGCCATCGGCACTCTCGATCATGACGCGGGTGATCGCCTCTGAGCCGGCCTGGGGTGTCAGGATGCGCACCTTGAAATCGACGAGGCGCATATCGGCCAAAGCCGGATAGAGCGGCAGCAGTGCCTTGCGCAAGGCGGTATCCAGCGCATTCACCGGACCGTTGCCGACCGCCACCGTCATGGTCTGCGTGCCATGCACGTCGACCGTCACCGTAGCCTCGGATTCGGTGATCAACTCGCCCCGCACGTTCCAGCGCCGCTCATCCATGACGCGGAAGCGGCTGAGCTTGAAGAAATCCGGCACATGTCCCAGGGCACGGCGCGCCAGCAATTCGAAGCTGGCTTCGGCGCCGTCATAGGCATAGCCGTCGAATTCGCGCACCTTCACCAATTCGACAAGGCTCGCCACCTTCGGATCATTGGCCTCGATGGTGAGGCCGATCTCGCGGAAACGGGCCATGATATTGGCGCGGCCCGATTGATCGGAGACGACGATGTGGCGGCGATTGCCGACCAGGCCCGGCTCGATATGCTCGTAGGTCTTGGGATCCTTCTCCACCGCCGAGACATGCAGCCCGCCTTTGTGGGCAAAGGCGGCATCGCCGACATAGGCCGCATGGCGGTTGGGCGCGCGATTGAGGCGCTCGTCGAGCAGGCGCGAGATATGCGTGAGCTGCGCCAGGTCCTTGTCGGTGAGGCCGACCTTGAAATCGGTCTTCAGCATCAACGAGGGAATGAGCGAGATGAGATTGGCATTGCCACAGCGCTCGCCGAGGCCGTTCAGCGTGCCCTGCACCTGGCGGACACCGGCGCGGATCGCCGCCAGCGAATTGGCCACCGCATGTTCCGTATCGTTATGGCAGTGGACGCCGAGATGGCTGCCCGGAATCTTGTTGGTCACTTCGCCGACAATGCGCTCGATCTCATGCGGCAGGGTGCCGCCATTGGTGTCGCAGAGCACCACCCAGCGGGCACCATTCCCATAGGCCGCCAGCAGGCAGTCGAGCGCGTATTGCGGATTGGCCTTGTAGCCGTCGAAAAAATGCTCGGCATCCAACATCACCTCGCGCCTGGTTGCCCCGTGTTTGGTGGCATTCGCGTGGACGACGCTCTCGGCGATCATGTCGATGTTTTCGCTGCGGGGAATGCCGAGCGCCACATCGACATGGAAGTCCCAGGCCTTGCCGACCATGCAGACGGCCGGCGCCTTGGCATTGAGAAGCCCGGCGAGACCGGGATCGTTGGCGGCGCTGCGGCCCGGCCGTCGGGTCATGCCGAAGGCCGTGAAAGTGGCGCGGGTCAGATGTGGCGGCTCGGCAAAGAACGCGTCATCGGTCGGATTGGCGCCCGGCCAGCCGCCCTCGATGTAATCCACCCCCAGTTTGTCCAGCGCCTGGGCAATCGCCATCTTGTCGCCGACGCTGAAATCCACGCCCTGGGTTTGCGCCCCATCGCGCAGGGTGGTATCGAACAGATATACGCGTTTATCGTCAGACATGATCCTACCTCTAGAGCCGGATCGTTTTAGATCGAATCGCACAGCGTTTCGATCTAAAACGTGAATCCGTCTCTATCAATAGGATAGAGGGCGATTCACGTTTTAAATGGAAGCGGATCCGCTTCCATTTAAAATGATCGCGCTCTGGCCGAGGTTTCACCATATCGACCGGGCGGGGTCAACCGGCGCAACAACAGGGCAGACCCCCGGTTGGCAGGACTGAAAAGCGCGGCGGATGGCGACGGCACCTCGTTTAGGAAACCCAGTATATGCTTGATTTGACCCAGCTTTGGCCCTTCATCCTGGCCTGCCTCGCGCTCAACCTGACACCCGGCGCCGACATGACCTATGTCATCGCCCGCTCGGCCACCCAGGGCCGCCGTGCCGGAATTGCCGGTGCTTTCGGGGTGACGGCAGGCAGCCTGGTGCACAGCATGCTGGCGGCTTTCGGGGTTGCCGCCTTGCTGCAGCAATCGGCCAGCGCCTTTATGGCGGTGAAGATCGTCGGCGCCGGCTACCTGCTCTATCTCGCCTGGAAGGCCTGGCGGGCACCCACCAAAGCGCTGGATGTGGACGCGGCCGGGCGCCGGTTGAAGCCGGAGCGGTCGTTGCTGCGGGTGTTCGGCGAAGGTGCTCTCACCAATCTTCTCAACCCCAAGGTGGCGCTCTTCATCCTCGCCTTCCTGCCGCAATTCGTCGATCCGCATCGCGGTTCGGCGGGGCTGCAGATCCTGCTCCTGGGGCTGATCTTCAATGCCGGCGGCACCCTGGTGAATTGCGTGGTCGCCATGCTTGCCAGCGGCACCGCCAGCCTGCTGAAGCAGCGCCTGGCCGGCGGCTCCGGGCGGCTCGCGCACTGGCTCAACCGTTTCACGGCGGTCATCTTCGTCGGGCTTGCGGTCAGGCTGGCGCTGGTAGAGCGACGATAAGCCCGTTCTCTGTCGACGCGTGATTACGCGCTGACCTGCAATCCGGCCTTGCTCAGGCTGCCGAGCAGCGCTTCGAGCTGATGCGCGTTCTTGAACGCGCCAAAGCGCGTCCAGAAGGACCGCCAGGCCTCGGAAGATCGCAGCGGCGAGCCCGGCTCGATATCCTTGGCGAGATGCAGGAACGCGTCGGCCTGTCGTCTCGCATCCTCGGCCCGGCCGAGCTCGGCATAGCAGGCCGCCATCCACGCATTGACATCGACATAATGGGATGGGTGGATCTGCGCGAAGATCTTCAAGGCATGTTCATAGTGCCCTGAGAAATATTCCGCTGCCCCGACCGTATAGAGGCAGTCGCCCGGCTGTAACGGATTGCGGCGCAGGGCCTCATGGGCGGCCACGATGCTGGATTCCTGCTCGCCCGTGCAGATCAACAGCCAGCCCTTGAAACAGTAGTTCTTGCAGTCATTGGGGTTGATGGCGATGGCATGATCGATCTCGCTGGTCGCGAGGTCAAAATTTTCGTTCCAATGGAGGTGACTCCAGGCGAGGATGCGGTGCGCTTCACTGTCGCCATGATCCAGCCCGATCGCCTTCTGCGCAATCTCGTTGACCTTGCGCGCGGTTTCCTGCGGATTGTCGGCCCATCCATAACCCGCCTCGACCACATAGGTGTAGCCGAGCCCCACAAGCGCGCGGGCATTGGTTGGCTCCATCGCGATGGCGCGGTCGAATAATTCCCGCGCATGCAGTATGCCGGCTTTCGTTCCCCGGTGCAGGAAGTGATTGCCCTGCAGCAGCAAATCGTAGATCGACAGGCCCGTTGCATTTTTGCGGCGCGCGCAGTCACTGCTGGCATCCTCAAGCCGTCCGGCCACATTCGCCACGATATTCTGCGCGACTTCGTCCTGGATTTCGAAGATATCGGTCATGCTCCGGTCATAGCGTTCGTCCCAGAGATGCTTGCCGCTTTCCGATTCGATCAACTGGACATTGATACGCACCCGGTCCCTGGACCTGCGCACGCTGCCTGCCACCAGATACTCGACGCCAAGCTCTCGACCCGCCGTTTCCGAACTTACGCTGCGTTTCTTGTAGCCGGTGATGGATTCAGGCGAAATCACCAGCAGGGAACGGAAGCGGGCGAGTTCCCGCGTGATGTCTTCGGTGATCCCGTCGGCGAAATAGTCCTGTGCGGGGTCATCGCTTTTGTTGGCAAACGGCAGGACAGCGACGGCCGGCTTGCTGTTGGCCGTCATGCCGGCTACGACAAAGACGGACGGGACTTCAACGACCCGAAAGGCGCGAATTGGCTGGGTGATATTCTTGAGGCTCTGAACACCGAGATCCTCGAAGGTGGCGCAGATCTTGTTGCGGACGAAATCGTGTACCGTGCTTGAAACCAGAATTCCCCCGGGATCAGCGACGGATTCCAGCCGGCAGGCGATATTGACTCCCTCGCCATAGACATCGCTGCCGCCGACCATGACATCGCCCAAATCGACACCGATGCGAAGGACAATATGTCTTTCGTCGGGAACGTCGCCATTGGCTTCCGCCATTCCTTTTTGGATCTCGATCGCGCATTGGACCGCATTGATGGCGCTCGAGAACTCGATCAGCACACCATCGCCATTCACTTTGAAGATGCGTCCCTGATTCTTCGCAACGATCGGATGAACAACATCGCGACGCCGGCCGGTGAGCGCCGCCAGGGTGCCGGCCTCATCCTTTTCCATCAGCCTCGTATAACCGACCACATCAGCGGCCAAAATGGCTGCCATGCGGCGTTCAATACGCTCCGACGTCATGGGTAACGCCTCCTAGCAGGGCGCCCAATGATATTCCCGGATCACCGCAAAGTCTAACCCACCGACACCTTTGGGTGGCACGGGCAGTCCACTTCACCACGCCACACCCTGCCCTCCCCCAATAGGGGAACAGGACAAGGTAAAGGCGTAAGGGTCACCGAAGTAAGAAGCGGGTCGTTTCAGACCCGCTTCCAGGTCGTGCCCTGCGGGCCGTCTTCCAGGATGATGCCTTTGGCGGCGAGTTCGTCACGGATGCGGTCGGCCTCGGCGAAGTTGCGGGTCTTGCGGGCGGCCAGCCGCGCGGCGATCTCGGCCTCGATGGCGGCGGCATCAAGCTCGCCACCGGAGGTGTCCTGCAGCCAGCCTGTGGGATCCTGCTGCAGCAGACCCAGCAGCGCGCCGGCGCCAAGAATGCCGGCCTTGGCCTGCGCCCGCTCGGCTTCCTTCGTCGCTTTGTTGAGGCGCGTCACCAGCTCGTGCAATTCAGCCAGCGCTAGCGGTGTGTTGAGATCATCGGCGAGCGCCGCCACGATTGTGTCCGGCACCTTCGGCTCGACCTCGATATCGCCGGCCTTCTGCAGCGCGCCATAGAAGCGGTTGAGCGTTGCCTTGGCTTCCACCAGACCGTCGCGGGTGATGTCGATCGGCTGGCGGTAATGGGCCGAGAGCAGCGCCAGGCGCAGGGCCTCGCCGCGATGGCCTTCCTCCAGCAGTTCATGCACGGTGAAGAAGTTGCCCAAGGACTTGGACATCTTCTGGCCGTTCACCTGCACGAAGCCGTTATGCAACCAGTAGCGCGCGAGATGCGTCGTGCCATGGGCGCAACGGCTCTGGGCGATCTCGTTCTCGTGATGCGGGAAGGTGAGGTCGATGCCGCCGCCATGGATGTCGAAGACATCACCGAGCAGATCACCCGCCATGGCCGAGCATTCGATATGCCAGCCGGGTCGGCCACGGCCCCAGGGGCTGTCCCAGCCGACCTGCGCCGGGGTGCTCGGCTTCCACAGCACGAAGTCGCCGGGATATTTCTTGTAAGGCGCCACCTCGACCCGGGCGCCGGCGATCATGTCGTCCTGGCTGCGGCCCGAGAGCGCGCCGTAATCCGGCATCGAGGGCACATGGAAGAGCACATGGCCTTCCGCCGCATAGGCATGGCCCTTGGCGATCAGCGCCTCGATGATGGCGATCATCTGCGGAATATAGGCAGTGGCGTTCGGCGTCTTGTCCGGCGGCAAGGCGCCCAAGGCCCCCATATCGGCGTTATAGGCATCGGTATAGCGCTTGGTCAGGGCCGAGATCGGCTCGCCGTTCTTGGCTGCTGCCTCCATGATCTTGTCCTCGACATCGGTGATGTTGCGGACATAGATGACATGGTCGCGGCCATAGACATGGCGCAGCAGGCGATAGAGCACGTCGAAGGCGACGACCGGGCGGGCATTGCCGATATGGGCGAAGTCATAGACCGTTGGACCACAGACATACATGCGCACATTCCTGGCATCGATCGGCTCGAAGACCTGATGGTCGCGGGTCAGCGTGTTGTAGAGATGGATGGTCACGCGGTCTGTCCTTCTGCGGCGCTATTGCCGCTTCCTTTATCCGTTATGCCGTCTCGCCGCGCAACCGCTTCAAGGCGCGCTCGCGGCCGATCAGCGGCAGCAGCACTTTCAGTTCCGGCCCATGATCGGATGCGGTCAGCGCCTGGCGCAGCGGCATGAAAAGATCCTTGCCCTTGCGCCCCGTTGCCTTCTTCACCGCCTCGACCCAGCCACCCCAGGTATTGCCGTCCCAGGGCTCGGCTGGCAGCAGCTTCGCCGCCTCGGTGGCAAAACCCGCATCGGCGATGACCGGCGTTACGGCGCCGCGACAGACCTGGTGCCACAGCTTCACATCCTCGACCTTCTCGACATTGCCGCGGGCGGCTTCCCAGACGGCGGCATCGATCTCACCGAGACCCAACGCCTTGAGATGCGGCTGGGCGGCCGCGAAAGGCAATGCATGCAGCAGGCGGGCATTGAGATGGCGCAATTCCGCCGGATCGAAACGCGGTGAGGTCTTGCCGAACTTCGAGAGGTCATGGCCTTCCAGCAGGTCTTCGAGCCGCGCCGCCGGCGTCACCGGGTCACCCGTGCCGATCCGCGCGAGATAAGCGTTGATCGACATCGGCTCCAGGCCCTCGGCGCGCAGATCGCCGATCGACAGCGAGCCCAGCCGCTTGGAGAGCCCCTCACCCGCCGCATCGACCAACAAAGGCAGATGCGCGAAGTCAGGCGCCTTGGCGCCCAGTGCCTCGAAGATCTGGATCTGTGTGGCCGTATTGGTCACATGATCGTTGCCACGGATGATATGGGTGATCTCATGATCGATATCGTCGACCACCGAGGTGAAGGTGTAGAGATAGGTGCCATTGGCGCGGATCAGCACCGGATCGGACTGGCTGGTCTCGTCGATATGCTGCTCACCGCGCACCAGATCCTTCCAGGTGACCTGGCGATGCTCGAGCTTGAAGCGCCAATAGGGCTGATTGCAGGTAGCTTCCAGCTTGGCCCGGTCCTCGGCGGTCAGCTTGAGTGCTGCGCGGTCGTAGATCGGCGGCTTGCCTTGCTGCAGCTGGACCTTGCGGCGGAGTTGCAATTCCTCGGCACTTTCATAGCAGGGATAGAGCCGGCCGCTGGCCTTCAAGCGCGCAGCCGCTTCGTCATAGCGCGCGAGCCGTTCGGTCTGGCGCTGGAACATGTCCCAAGTGAGGCCGAGCCAGGTGAGATCAGTCTCGATGCCCCGGGCAAATTCCGCCGTTGAGCGCTCGAGATCGGTGTCATCGAGCCGCAGCAGGAACTGGCCATGATGCTGCTTCGCGAACAGCCAGTTGTTCAGCGCGATATAGATATTGCCAACATGCAGCCGGCCGGTGGGGCTCGGCGCAAAGCGCACACGCACAGTCATGTCAAATCCTTGTCTCGGGTCCCTTTCGCCACTGTCCTGAAGGCGCGACGGGAGGGAGCCAACTCTCCGCCCGGCAACTTAGCCAAGGCCGACCCGAAGTCAACGTGGCGCCCCGCCGAAAGCCAAAACGGCATGATTCCTGCTCGGGAATCGGGTGATTTTCGGGTTAAAATCGATCCACGGCCCTTTCAGGAGACGAGACCATGCCGCGCCGGCCCCTTTTTGCCCCGCTTTTTCTCACTTTGACGCTGGCCGTCCTCGGCCCGATCCGGCCGGCCGTTGCCCAGCAGGACGTGCCGGAAACCCCGGTCACTGCGCCGCTCGGCCAGCGCTTCATCCTGATGGTGCTCGACCAGCCGGACCGCGATCTCAGCCACGGCAGCAGCAAGATCAACATGATGTATGACACCAAGACCGGCCGGTCTTGGGTCCTGCAATACACGGTCAAGCCCGGCAGCAATGAACAGGGTTTTGTCTGGAGCGAGGTGCCCTACGCCGCCCCGCCAAAGTAAGCGGTGCGGCGCGCAGCCTTGTCAGATTATTTCCGGAACAGGAATTCGCGGCCGACCTTGACCCGCTTCTTGCCGTCATAATCGATGATATCGGCGGTGGCATAGGTCTCGGTCCAGCGCTGCGGCAGGAAGGAACCGGTGCCGATGACATCGATCGGCGCATCGGCCTCGGCCATCACCTTGCACTTCGCCGGATCGAAGCCCGAGGAGGCGACGATGCCGACCCGGTGGAAGCCCTCGCGGTCGAGCGCATCGCGGAGGTGCCAGATCGCCGCGGCCGAGACGCCGGCGCCGACCAGGTGACGCAGCTCCGTCTCGTTGCGATAGCCGCGAATGGCATGCGGGCAATGCCGGTCCATCACCGCATAGGAAGCGGTGGGATCGAGCCCCTCGATGAAGCGGCTGCCCGGCGTATCGATGCGGACCGACAGCTTGCCTTCACTGGCCAGGCGCGGGAAGCGCCGGCAGACGGTCAGGGCATCGGTGGTCTCGCGCGCGAAATAGTCGACCAGCACCGTCATCGGCTGGTCGGGGAAAGTCTCGTGGAACATCTCGGCCGCACGCAGGGTCGAGCCGGCATAGCCGATCAATGCATGCGGCATGGTGCCCAGGGCATGCTCGCGGCCGAAATAATGCGCCGTCGCTTCCGTCGCGTTGCCGATGAAGCCCTTGGCGCCTGACTTCCGCTGCGCCCGCGCCGAGCCGACGCTGGCGGCATAGGCCATCATCTCCGCCATTTCCAAACCGGCGCAGTGGCGCGCATCCATGGCGATGAAGGCGACCTTGGCGAGATCGGTGCACATCGTATAGGCGTTGAAGGCGGCGACGCAGGCGGGGCCGAGCTTCTGCAGGAACAGTGTCTCGAGATCGGCGAGATGCACCAGCGAGCCATGCAGGTAGAGGATCGGCTCACCGGCGCCGACCCATTTGCCTTCGGGATAGACGAGATCAACATCGATCTGGGTGTTGCGCTCGGCGGCGATGCGCTGCAGCCAG
>DATMUQ010000226.1:0-8054 GCA_035563795.1 Terriglobales bacterium
TCGGCAAGTCGCTGGTGGTCTCGCCGCTGGTCGGCTTCTTCGCCGCCGCTGTGCTGCTGCTCATCTGCAAAGCGATCTTGCGCATCCCCGCTCTCTACCGGGCACCGGAAGGCAAAGCGCCGCCGCCGCTGTGGATCCGCGGTTTGCTGATCCTGACCTGCACCGGCGTCAGCTTTGCCCATGGCTCCAATGACGGCCAGAAGGGCATGGGCCTCATCATGCTGATCTTGATCGGCACCGTGCCGACGGCTTACGCGCTCAATCACGCGGTCGACGCCTCGCATACCCAGAGCTTCAATCAGGCGAGCACCGGCATCACCCAGGTACTGGATCATATGGCCCCGGCGGGCACCACCGTGTCGGCCGACGATTCGCGCGCTGCCGTCACCGACTACATCAAGCACCGTCAGCTGGCCGACAACACCGTGCCGGCGCTGAAGGCGCTGGTCGCCGACATCGCGCAGCAGGTCAACCAGTACGGTGCCGTCTCGAACGTGCCGCCGGCCCAGGTCGGTAACGTCCGCAACGACATGTATCTCTCCTCGGAAGCGTTGCGTCTGATGATCAAATCGGACAAGCCGCATTTCGAAGCGGCCGATCTTGCCGCCGTCAACGCCTATAAGTCCTCGATCGACCAGGCGACCAAGTTCATCCCCACCTGGGTCAAGGTGGCGGTCGCGATCGCGCTCGGCCTCGGCACCATGGTGGGCTGGAAGCGGATCGTCGTCACCGTCGGCGAGAAGATCGGCAAGGAGCATCTGACCTATGCCCAGGGCGCCAGCGCCGAGCTGGTGGCGATGGCGACGATCGGGGCCGCCGATGCCTTCGGCCTGCCGGTCAGCACCACCCATGTGCTCTCCTCCGGCGTCGCCGGGACCATGGCCGCCAACAAGTCCGGGCTGCAGGGTTCCACCATCCGCAACCTGATCATGGCCTGGGTCCTCACCCTGCCGGTTTCGATCGCTTTGGCCGGCGCCCTCTTCTGGCTCCTGCGCCACATGTTCTAATGGCCGCCGCGCATCGATGCCAAGCTGACCCCATGCAGACAGCATCGATGCGCGGCAAATTTATCTGAATGCTCACCACCACCCAGATCATCGACGATGGCGGCCTGATTTGCGGCTATGTCCTGCATAAAGACGGGACACAGCAGCGCCTCGACTGGCGCGACGTCGATAGTGAAATCGCCAATCCCGATAGCCGCATCTGGCTGCATTTCAATCTCGCCGATATGCGCGCCAAACGCTGGCTGGAAGGCTGCACCGTCGTGCCGCGGATGGCCAAGCAGATCATTCTCGGCACCGCCAATCAGATGATGCTGGAACCGGTGGAGCGCGGCCTGGTCGGCGTGCTCGGCGATCTCCACCACGAATTCGATATCGATCCGTCCAAGATCGGTGTCTTGCGGCTCTATCTCGACGACCGGTTGTTGATCAGCGCCCGCCGCCATCCGCTGAAATCGATCGACAGCCTGCGCCGTTCCGTCGCCAATGGCACGCCAACGGCGCGCCCGATCGGCCTCGTCATCCGTCTGCTGCACCATCTGGCGGAGACCTTCGGCAGCACCATCACGGAGCTGGGCGAGACCATCGACCGGATTGAGGACCGCATCCTCGATGACCATATAAGCAACGAAGGTAGTGAGCTCGGGCGTGCCCGCCAGCTCATCGTCCGGCTACGGCGCCATCTGGTACCCCAGCGCCATGCCTTGGTCGGCCTGCTCAACCATCTGCCCGACTGGCTGAGCAATGATGAGATCAGCGATCTGCGCCAGGCTGTCGAACGCCTCGATATGCTGGGTCACGACCTCGATCTGGTGCAGGATCGTGCGCGCGTGCTGCAGGACGAGATGGCCAATAAGCAGGCGGAGCGCACCAACCACAATCTCTATGTGTTGTCGATCGTCACCACGATCTTTTTGCCGATCACGCTCATCACCGGCGTTTTCGGCATGAATGTTGGCGGCTTGCCGGGCGTACAAAGCGAGGCAGGCTTCATTGGCGTCATGGTACTGATGATCCTGACCGTGGTGATCTCGCTCTGCCTGCTCTATTGGCGGAAACTGTTCTAGAGTGCGATCGTTTTTGATGGAAGCACCCTTGCTTCCATCAAAAACGATCGCACTCTATCTTATTGAGAAGAGACGGATTCACGTTTTAGACAAAATCGCACAGCGATTCTGTCTAAAGCGATCCGGCTCTAGATCGAATAGGCCTCGGCTGGCGGCAATTGCCCGGTGAGCTTCGCCCGATAGAGACCGGCAACGAGATCCGACAAGGTGACCAGGCCGGTCACGCCGCCCCGCTGGTCGGTCGCATAGACCTGGTGATAGGCACCGTCGGCCAGCAGCGGCACCAATTCGATGATCGGCCGGTCTTCGGCAACCAGACGCGGTTGCGTCGCCGGATGACGGGTCGCCACCAAAGCCTGCACCGTGCGCGGCATCGCCTTGTCGGGCTTTTTCCAAAGTTGGCGGAAGCGGCGCAGCAAGCCTGTTTCGGCATCGAAACCGTCGCCATCGACGAAATGCAGGAAGTCGTCGAGCTCGAGCGTGGCGGTAACCGCTTTGCTTGCCGGGTCGACCACCGGCAGGCTGGAGAGGCGGTGGCGACGCAACAGCTGCCAGGCTTCGGCGAGGCTGGTTGCCGGTGCCACCTGGACGATGTCGCGCGACATGATATCGCGGCAGCGCAGATCGCCAAAGCGGCGGCGATAGACATGCATTTCCGTCTGCAGGAAGAGCTGCTCCAGATCTTCGCGATCAACGTCGATCAGTTCGCCATAGTTCTGCAAAACATCGTCGAGATCGGCCGGTACGAAGCCGACGCGATTGGTCGCCGCGAGATCGCCAGTGCGGTGGACGTTCCCCAATGCCGCGGGCGCTGGGGCCGGCGCGTGATGCGGGTAGCGATGCCGGGTAAGGTTATTGTAGAGCAGCGCCACCCCAAGCAGCAGGAAGGAATTGATCCCGAGCGGCACCAGCATGAACTTGTAGCCGAGCGCATGGACGACCGGCCCGCCGATCACTGCCGTCAGGGCAACAGCGCCGCTGGGCGGATGGATGCAACGCAAGGCGAACATGGCGCCGATCGAGAAGCCGATCGCTAAAGATGCGGCAATCATCGGATCCTGTATCAGCTGGGCACAGGTGATGCCGATGAGCCCGGCAACGAGATTGCCGCCGATGATCGACCAAGGCTGTGCCAGTGGGCTGGCCGGCACGGCATAGAGCAGCACCGCCGATGCCCCCATCGGCGCGATCAGCAGCGGCAGATTGGCATCGGGTCCCAAGGCCCAGCGCGTGACGAAACCGGTGACGGCAATGCCGATGGCAGCACCGATGCAACCCCGCAGCCTTTCGCGCCAGCTGACAGCCATCGGCCGCGGCCAGAAAGTCGACAGCCAGAAAACGAGGCGGTTCATTCGATTGATCCCAGCTAGATATACGCTGCCGGCAACACCGGCCGGCCTGGAGCCTATGGGCGCCGCGGCGCCGATTGTCCAGGAAATGATGGCGGCAGCAACAGGGCCATACCGGCATCAATCCGCCAGGAAACGACACCCTGCCCCACGCCTACCCCGCGGAGGCGAGGGAACTCTGCCGCGCTTGCGACGTCTCGCGGATAGATGCCTTTCAGTGCACGGCCGTCCAGGCGCGGGAGAGCTCCGCCTTGGCCATGGCGTCATAGACGCATTGCTGCTTCGGCAAACGCGCTGGATCGGCATAGATGCCGACAATGACCTTGCCAATCCCCGGGCTGCCGCAGGTCACCGGCAAGAGCAGGCGGTGATACTTCTGTATGGTGGCGCCATTAACCGCGCTGTCGACCTGCCAATAGACCGGCGACAGCCGATCGATCAGCTGGTCATAAGGGGCGAGAATCTCGCCCCGCGCGTGTTCGGGCACGGCCTCGTCCAGCAACTGCCCGGTCCAGTCGGCGCCGTCATAGGCCGTTATCTCCAGCCCCGAGAGCATCACCCGCCAGCGCGGATAGCGCGAACCGCGCTCCGGCTTCTCGGCGCAAACGATGCCGATATTGCCGAACCAGGGACGGAAATCCTCGGGCACGAAATCGGCGCGATCGGGCATGCGCCGATGATGCAGGCGGTCATGCCAGAGCGAATAAAGATCGTGCAATTGCTGGTGGGGGATATGCATCTGTCCCTCCGGCGATCGGCAACACGCGCTCATTCTGCCGCAATCCACGGCGGAAATGAAGCCAAGTGCGGCATTCAGCGTGCTGGAACAGATACAGCATTAACCTTTGCAGATCCTGACAGACGCGAAGAGTCGATCAGGAATACACGCTTGGAGAGCAGCGAGCCACTTTAGGCGATGCATTCACCGCCATCGACCACCAGAGCGTGGCCGGTCATGAAAGAGGAGCGGTCGGAAGCCAGGAACAGGATGGATTCCGCGATCTCCTCGACACTGGCCCAACGGCCCAGCGGGATCTTCTCGCGGACATAGCGCTCGATCGCCTCGCGCCCGCCCATCTGGCGGATATAGGGGTCGTTGAACGGCGTATCGACCCAACCCGGACACAGCGCATTGACCCGGATATTATAGGGGCCGTAGTCGAGCGCCATTTGCTTGGTCATCATGATCACCGCCGCCTTGGTGGTGATATAGGCCAGCATCTCGCGATCGAGAAAGACGCCGGAATTGGAGGCGGTGTTGACGATGACACCGGCACCCTGCTTGCGCATCTGCGGCATGGCGTGTTTGGCGGCGATGAAATGCGCCCGGACATTGACCTGCCAGGACTGGTCGAAGGCAACTGGATCGACCTGTTCCAGCGATCCCGCCACCTGGATGCCGGCATGATTGTGGAGGATGTCGAGGCGCCCGTGATGGGCGATCACCTCCGTGATGAGAGCGGCAACGGCCGTATCATCGGTGACGTCGAGCACTTTCGCTTCCGCTTGGCCGCCACCGGCCGCGATGGCACCTGCGGTTGCCTCGGCGGCATCGGCCGAGCGATCGACGACGATCACCCGGGCACCTTCCCGCGCCATGATTTTGGCCCCGCCTTGCCCGATCCCGGACCCCGCACCGGTGACCACGGCAACCTTGTCTTTCAAGATCATTCTTTTTATCTCACCCGTTACGCCGCTGCTGACTTGCCCGCCTTGCTTTGGCGCGACCGCCGCAGGAAGAGCTGAGCAATCACCAGGAGGCTCAGCGAGAACACCATCACCATTGTGCCGATGGCATTGATCTCCGGCGTCACCCCACGCCGGATCGACGAGAAGACATAGATCGGCAGGGTGTTCTTCGACCCCGCGACGAAGAAGGCGATGACGAAATCATCGAAGCTGAAGGTAAAGGACAGCAGGAATCCGGCAACGATGCCCGGCAACAATTGCGGCAAGGTCACCTGGCGAAAGGTGCCCCAGGGATCGGCATAGAGATCCATCGAGGCTTCGATCAGGCTGCGATCCATGCCGGCGATGCGTGCCCGCACGATGACGATCACCAGCGCCATGGCAAAGAGCGTATGGGCGGCGATGATCGAGCCATAGCCCAGGCTCAGGCGCGGCGGCGTATCGCCCGGCCAGATCTGGGCGAGAAAGGAATTAATCGCGCCAAAAGTGGTCACCAGCGCGATCAGCGTAGCAATGCCGATGACGATGCCCGGCACCATGATGGAGATATAGGTCAAGGCGTCGAAGATCATGCGCGGCAGGCCATGAACGCGCTGCAGCGCGATCGCCGCCATGGTGCCCATCAGGGTGGCGAGGATGGCCGTCGTGCTGGCGACGATGGCACTGTTCTGCAAGGCATCCAGCATCAGGCTGTTATCCAGCACCTTGCCGTACCAATGCAGGGAGAAGCCCTGGAAGCCAGCCGCATTGCTGCCGCTGTTGAAGCTGAACAGCACGATCAGCGCGATCGGCAGATAGAGGAACAAGTAGACGAAATAGGAATAGCCGCGCAGGAACATGCTGCCTCTACATCAAGGAAACGTCGCGGCCCTGCAACTGGCGGGTGGCGCGAAGATAGAGGCTGACGGTCACCACCATCACCACCACCAACGCCATGGCGCAGGCGCAGCCGAAGGGCCAGTTGAGGCTTTGCAGGAAAAGATCGACCAGGGCATTGCCGATGAAGAAGACCTTGCCGCCACCCAGCATCTGCGGGATCAGGTATTCGCCCATCAGCAGGATGAAGACCAGCATGCAGCCGGTGATGACACCCGGCGCCGAGAGCGGAAAGGTGATCTGCCGGAAGGTGCCGAACGGCGAGCCGCCGAGATCGGCCGAGGCCTCCAGCAATCTCTTGTCGAGCTTTTCCAGGCTGACATAGATCGGGAAGACGATCAGCGGCAGATAGCCATAGACAATGCCGATCAGCACCGCCAAGGGCGTGTTGATCAGGCGGATATCAGGAAAGCCCACCCATTCCAGCAGGGCCGGGATGCCGCGGCTTCCCAGAATGAACATCCAGGCATAGGTGCGAATGAGGAAACTGGTCCAGAACGGTACGATGACCAGGATCAGCAGCAGCAGGCGCGAGCGCGGATTGGACTTCACCGCGAGATAATAAGCCAGCGGATAGCCGATGATGAGGCAGATGAGCGTACCGCTCGGTGCCAGCACCAGGGTATTGCGAAAAGCCGCCCAGCGTGCCGGCAGGTTGAGATAATTGTCGAAGGTGAAGGCGGCCTGGTAGCCGCCGGTCGGTGCCCTTACACCGACGCTGTAGACGATGACGACGGCGAGTGGCAGCAGAAGCAGCATGAAGAACCAGAAACCGCTGGGGGCCAGCAGCAAGGCCGTCCACCCCCAGCGTTTCTTTTCCGGCTTCATCGCCGCTTCCGTTGCCACTGCCATCGTCATCAACGCCTCACCGATCAGGCCGACTTGAAGCGCGCCATGATTTCTGCCCGCGCCGGATTGGTCAGCGTGGCCGCCGCGCCAAATTCCAGCGGGCTCAGCAATTCCGCCGCCGGATACATGATCGCGTTGGTCTGGATGTCCTTCGGCAGCAGATCGAAGACCCGCTTGTCGGCCACCGGATAGCCATGCGCCAGGACCTCGTCCTTGTTGACGGCGGGATCCAGCAGATAGTTGATCAGTGCATAGGCACCCGGCTTGTTGGGCGATTCCTTCGGAATGGCATAGAAGTCGGACCAGATCTCGCCGCCTTCCTTGCCGATCACATAGATGATTTCCGGCATGTCGCGATGGAGCTGATTGGCATCGCCGGTCCAGGCCACGGTCAGCCAGGCATCGCCACTGCGCATCGAGGGCTGGTAATCGCTGTTGATGGCGAAGAGATGCGGCTTGGCATCGAGCAGCAGCTTCTCGGCCTCGGCCAATTCCTTCTCGTCGAGCGAATTGAAGGAGTGACCATAATACTTAAGCGCATTGCCGATGGTGGTCAGCTGATAGTCATGCACCATGGCACGGCCGGTATATTTGCCGCGGGCAAGATCCCAGAAGTCCTTCCAGGAGGTCATCTGCTCGCTGATATGCTTGGTATTGACGCTATAACCGGTGGTGCCCCAGTCCTTATGCACGGCATAGACCTTGCCGTTGACGGTGCCGGGCTGGGTGAAGCGCTGGTCGGTATAGTTCTGCGGCTGATAGTTCGGGATCTGGCTGAGATCGAGCGGAATGATCAGGTCTTCCTTGACGTAATTCTCGATCGTGTAATTGGTCGGCACGAAAACGTCCCAGCCGGTGCCGCCAGCCTTCAGCTTGGCGAACATTTCCTCGTTCGAGCCGAACACCGTCATTTCCACCTTGGCACCGGTGGTGGCACCGAACTTATCGAGATTGGCCTGGCTGTGATAATTCGGCCAGGTGGTCAGCGCGACCTTGTCGCCGATCGAACCGGCGAAGGCTTTTCGCGCGCCATAGACGCCGGGCATGGCACCGGCCAAGACCGCCATCGCCGTGCCAAGACCGGTGACGCCAAGGAAATGCCGGCGTGAGACCGAGCCTTTTTCATAACGCCGTAACTGCTTGATGAATTCTTTTTGCTGATCCATCTCTTCCTCCCAGGATTGCGACGATCATCGTTGAAATGTCGCGGCGGGTCGTCA
>DATMUQ010000227.1:0-10342 GCA_035563795.1 Terriglobales bacterium
CCCAGCCGATCAGCGGGTTGAGCCAGACGATCCGCCTAGCCCGTTTCGCCAGCGCGGCCATGGCCTTGCCGAGAACGGCGGGATCGCCGGTATCATAACCGTCGGAGAGGATGAAGAGGATGCTGCGGCCGCGCAAAGCCCGGCGCGCATGATGCTTCACGAAGGTGGTGAGGCAATCGCCGATGCGTGTTCCGCCGCCCCAACCTTCGGCCAGCAGTGACAGGCGTTCCAGAGCCTTCACCCGCCGCCGCTCGCGTAATACCGGCCCGATCTCCACCAGCCGAGTATGAAAGAGATAGCCTTCGCCTTCCGGCAGGCGCTTCAGCAAAGCCAGCATGAAGCGCAGGAAGATGGCGCTGTATTGCGACATGGAACCCGACGCGTCGAGTAGCAGCACCGGACGCAACGGCCGGTGCGGTACACGACGCCGGAAGATGTCGATCGGTTCGCCACCATGGGCGATGCTGGCATGCAACATGCGGCGGAGATCGAGCCGGTCACCCCGGCGCGCTGCATGCTGCTGGCGCTGCAGGCGTCGGCGCAATGACAAGGCCAGTGCCTCGACCAGGGCTTCCAATTGCACCATGTCTTCCGGCCGATCGAGATGACGGAAATCGGTCCGGCCGATGGCCTCTGTTGCGGCAGCTCCACCGCGGCGAAGTGCGGCACTGGTGCCTGCCGTCTGCAGATCGTTGGCGGTGCGGGAGACGCGATCGGCCAAAGCGGCTGCCTGCTCCGGTGCCGCTCCCGTCATCGGCCTGCGTCCCGTCCCCGTGGTGCTTGAGCCGGTGGAAGTCGGGCGGGCTGCGCGCTTGATCCCGCGACGCAGCCAATAGGCGTCGAACAGGGTATCGAAGAGGGCGATCTCCTCACGCCGCAGGGCCAGCAAGGGGCGCAATGCCGCGCGCAACTGGCCCGGTCGCGAAAGATCGATGGCGGCGGCGATCTGCAAGGCATCGCTGCCTTCGCCGGGGCCGATGACGAAGCCGTTGTCGCGAAGGTTATGCAGGAAGCCGACCAGGCGCCTCGTCAACGCCGTACCGGTAGAAGTGGGTAATTGCGGCAGGGTATCGAGAGCGTCCGTCGTCATCTCATGCCACCTTGCCGATCAGGCGTTCGGCGACTTCACGGCTGAAATTGCCCTGGTCTTCGCGGGTCTTGATGAGGCACATGAGGGAGTCGAGCAGCGTCTCTGAAGTGGCGTCAATGCGTGCCACCCCCATGCCGAGCAGGGACGCTGCCCAGTCGATCGTCTCGGCGACACCTGGAGTCTTCTTCAGATCCTCCTTGCGGACCAAAGCGACAAAGCGGGCAATCTGGTTGGCGAGCACTGCGTCAATGCCCGGCAGGCGGGCAAGCAGGATACGGGTCTCCTGATCCTCGCTGGGATAGTCGACATAGTGATAGAGGCAGCGGCGCCGGAGCGCGTCGGAAATTTCCCGCGTGCCGTTGGAGGTGAGGATGACGCGCGGGATCGAGCGCGCCGTCACCGTGCCGAATTCCGGAATCGAGACCTGGAAGTCGGCCAGCACTTCCAGCAGCAGTGCTTCGAATTCCTCATCCGCGCGGTCGATCTCATCGATCAGCAGCACCGGCGGCTGTTCCTGTCGGATGGCTGCCAGCAGCGGCCGCTCCAGCAGATAATCCTCGGAGAAGATCGAGCGTTCGATCTCTGACGGGTCCTGCTGTGCCGTCTCGCGCGCCTTGATGGAGAGCAATTGGCGTTGATAGTTCCATTCATAGAGGGCGGCGCTGGCATCCAGCCCTTCATAACATTGCAGGCGGATGAGCTTGCTGCCATGGACGGCGGCCAAGGCCTTGGCGGTCTCGGTCTTGCCGACACCGGCTTCGCCTTCCAGCAGCAGCGGTCGGCTCAGCAGATCCATCAGCCAGAGCGCCATGGCGAGGTCCGGCCCGGCGATATAGCCGTTCCGTCCCAGGCCAGCGGCGATCTCCTCCCGGTTCATGGCGCCTCTAGCGGACCAATCCCAGCTTCTCCGCCGCTTTCCAGACCCGCCAGGCATCATGCGGCATCTGCAGATGGGTGACGCCGAGATGGGCGAAGGCATCGATGACGGCATTGGAGAAGGCCGGCACGCCGCCGACATTGGGGCTCTCGCCCACACCCTTGGCGCCGATCGGGTGATGCGGCGATGGTGTCACGGTATGGTCGGTCTCCCAGAACGGTGTCTCGACGGCGGTCGGCAGGAAGTAGTCCATCAGTGTGACGCCCAGCACATTGCCGGTCTCGTCATATTTGATCTCCTGGCCCATGGCGATGCCGAAGGCCTCGGTGAGACCGCCATGCACCTGGCCTTCGATGATCATCGGGTTGATGCGGGTGCCGCAATCGTCCAGTGCATAGAAGCGCCGGATCTTGGACGATCCGGTATCGACATCGATATCGAGGACACAGATATAGGCGCCGAACGGATAGGTCATGTTGGGCGGGTCGTAGTAATCGACTGCTTCCAATCCAGGCTCCATGCCCGGCGGCACGTTGTTATAGGCGGCCCAGCAGATCTCTTTCATGGTCTTCGACTTCTCCGGCAGGCCCTTCACCTGGAAGCGGTCGATGTCGAATTCGAGATCATTCTCGCCAACCTCGAGCAGATGGGCGGCGATCTTCTTCGCCTTCGCCTGGATCTTGCGCGCCGCGCGAGCGCAGGCGGCACCGGCGACCGGCGTCGAACGCGAGCCATAGGTGCCGAGACCATAGGGGGCGGTATTGGTGTCACCTTCCTCGACCTGGATCATGTCGGCCGGGATGCCGGTCTCGGTGGCGATGATCTGGGCATAGGTCGTCTCATGTCCCTGGCCCTGGGTCTTGGTGCCGAAGCGGGCGATGGCGGCGCCGGTCGGATGCACGCGAATCTCGGCGGAATCGAACATGGCGATGCCGAGGATGTCGCAATTGCGCGATGGGCCGGCGCCGACGATCTCGGTGAAGAAGGCGACGCCGATCCCCATCAATTCGCGGGTCTCGCCGCGATTGAAGGCGTCGCGCTTCTGCTGCTGTTCGGCCCGCAGAGCCTTGTAGCCGACCGTCTCCATTGCCTTGTTGAGGGCGGTGGCGTAATCGCCGGAATCATATTCCCAGCCGAGCGCCGATTTATAAGGGAATTGCTGCGGCTGGATCAGGTTCTTGAGTCGCAGCTCCGCCGGATCCATGTTGAGCTTGCGGGCCAGCACGTCGACGATGCGCTCGATGCAATAGGCGGCCTCGGTCACCCGGAAGGAGCAGCGATAGGCGACACCACCCGGCGCCTTGTTGGTATAGACGCCGTCGACCGCCAGATGCGCCGTCGGGATGTCATAGGAACCGGTGACGATGTTGAAGAAACCGGCCGGATATTTGCTGGGATCGGCGCAGGCATCGAAGGCGCCGTGATCGGCCAGCACATGGCAGCGCAAACCGAGGATCTTGCCGTTCGGTGTGGCCGCCAATTCAGCAGTCATGTGATAGTCGCGGGCAAAGGCGGTAGCGGAGAGATTCTCGATCCGGTCCTCGACCCATTTCACCGGCACGCCAAGCACGATCGAGGCGACGATGGAGCAGACATAGCCGGGATAGACACCGACCTTGTTGCCGAAGCCGCCGCCGATATCGGGCGCGATGACACGGATCTTGTGCTCAGGGATGCCGGAAAGGATCGCCGCCACGGTACGGACCACATGCGGCGCCTGGAAGGTGCCCCAGACGGTCAGCTCGCCGCGGATCTTGTCCATCGAGGCGACGCAGGCGCAGGTCTCCAGAGGTGCGGGATGCACACGCTGATAGGAGATCAGTTCCTTCACCGTTACCGGTGCGGTGGCAAAGACCTGGTCAGTCGCCGGTTTGTCGCCGACGGTCCATTCGAAGATGTGGTTGGGATGCTTGCGCTTGCCATGTGCCCCATCCAGCTTGTCCTTGATATCTTCGCGCAGGACCGGCGCATCGGCCGCCATCGACTTGAAGGGGTCGACCAGCGGCGGCAAGGGCTCGTAGTCGACCTCGACCAGCTCGACCGCATCGGCGGCGATATAGCGGTCCTCGGCGATGACGAAAGCCACTTCCTGGTTGGCGAAGAGTACCTTTTCATCAGCCAGCACGGCCTGGACGTCGCCGGCCAAGGTCGGCATGTAATGCAGCTTCAGTGGCTTCAGGTCATTGGCGGTCAGCACCGCCTTGACGCCGGGCAAAGCGAGAGCCTTGCTGGCATCGATCTTCTTGATGCGGGCATGACCATAAGGCGAGCGGACGAAATCGCCCTGCAGCATGCCGGGCAGCTTCACATCGTCGACATAATTGCCCTTGCCCTGGATGAAGCGGGCATCCTCGGTACGACGGCGGGCAAAGCCCATGCCCTTGAGGGCAAGTTCGCGTTCTTCACGGCTCGGTGTGGGGGCGTTCATTCTGCGGCCTCCTTGCGCTGCGGGTTCGCCAACATGTCGGCAGCGGCGCGGATCGCTTTGACGATGTTCTGATAGCCAGTGCAGCGGCAAAGATTGCCGGAAATGCCCCAGCGTATTTCCTCATCGGTCGGATGCGGGTTTTCCTGCAGCAAACGATGGGCGCGCATGATCATGCCGGGCGTGCAGAAGCCACATTGCAATCCGTGATGCTCATGGAAGGCCTGCTGCAAGGCATGCAAGGTGCCGTCGGGTGCGGCCATACCCTCGATCGTTATTACCTGGCCACCATCGGCCTGGACGGCGAAGACGGTGCAGGATTTGACCGAGCGGCCGTCGAGATCGACGGTACAGGCACCGCAATGGCTGGTATCGCAGCCGATATGCGCGCCGGTCAGGCTGAGATGTTCACGGAGGAAATGGACCAGCAGGGTACGGGGCTCGATCTCCGCCGTGTATTGGCGGCCGTTGACCGTCATCGACAGCTTGGTCTTGGCAATCTCGCTTGTCATATCGCGGCTCCTGGATAAAACACGGCCGGGTTTCCGAGGGCGGTCTAGCGGGCGCGGGTCTTTGCGTGATCGATGGCACGTCGCACCATCACACCGAGCACCGAGCGGCGGTATTCCACCGGTCCCCTGGTATCGGTGGTCGGGTCGGCGACTGCCATGGCAGCCGTGGCGGCGGCATCGATGGCGGCGGTATCGATACTGCTGCCGATCAGCGCCTTCGCCGCATCGGCGGCGAGCAGCGGCGTTTGGCCGACATTGGTGAGGGCGATGCTGGCTGCGGTGCATTTGCCGCCTGACATGCTCAGCGTCACCGCGGCGGCGGCGACCGCATAGTCGCCAATTTTGCGTTTCAGCTTCTCATAGGCCCAGCCATGGCCGGTGGCCGGGAGGGCGAAACGCAGCTCGGTGAGGATCTCGCCGGTCTCCAGCTTGGTGAAATAGGCGGCTTCATAGAAGTCGCGAGCCGGCACCTGCCGGTTTCCCCCGGCGCCCACCAAGTTATAGCGCGCATCGAGGCAGAGCATGAGACCCGGCATGTCATTGCCAGGATCGCCATTAGCGACATTGCCGCCGATCGTGCCGGCATAGCGCACCTGCGGATCGGCGATCACCTTGGCGGCTTCGATCAGGATCGGTGCCTTGTCGGCGAGGAGCGGGGAGGCGATGATCTCCGCCTGGGTGGTCATGGCGCCGATGACGAGGTCATTGCCGTCCTGACGGATGTCTTTGAGGCCCGGGATCTTGCCGAGATCGACCAGATGCTCCGGCTGCGCCATGCGCAATTTCATCATCGGAATGAGGCTATGCCCGCCGGCCAAAGGCCGTGCCTCCTCGCCGAGGCTGGCCAGCAGGCCAACCGCCTCGGCGACCGAAGCTGGACGGTGATAGGTAAAGCGACCCGGAATCATGCAACGGCCCTCCCCGATCTATCGGCGCTAAATGGCGCTCTTTTATGGGGTTAATCTTAACGGGCGCCGGGGAGAGCCGCAGGATTCCAGGAACGAAGCGGGTCTGAGCGGCACGAAAAGCGCCGCACAGGTCACGAATTACGACAGGGACGTTGTCTCTAATGAGGCCCCGATCGAGGTGTCGACAAGGCCGAGGCGGGTCTTCAGTTTTGGCAGGGCACTGCGGCTGACCGGAATCGCCGTTTCTGACTTTCCTGTCATGGTCAGGATGGCACCGTCTCCCTTGCGGCGCACCGCTTTGACATATCGCACTTGCACAATATGCGACCGGTGGACCCGGAGGAAATAAGCTGGGTCCAGCTTCCCGGCGAGATCCGTGATCGAGAGGTTGCAGAAATAATCACGACCACCGTCCTGCAGATGGGTATAGCGACCATCTGCCCGCACCGCATGGATCGCCAGCGGATCGAGCAGGACCGTGCTGCCGCCGGCACGGACGGGAATGCGGCCGATCTCGGCCCGGTTCAAGGCACTGATGGGTACCGTGTCAGATAAGGCCGGCAGATCGTCAGGACCGTGGCCTTCCCACTGTTGCCGGGAGGTCGCCTGGGCCTGGCTGGCGAGATCCTCGACGCTGGGTACGGCGCGACGGCTCGGGATCAGCAGCAGCATCGAGGTCGCGCAGATGACGAAGGCCACGATGGCGACAACGATGGCCAACAAGGTGCTGTCGAGGGCATGGGGCAGGGTGGTGCCAACCTGATCCGCCGCCATCACCTCGGTGCCATACATGGCCGAATAATGCATGCCGGAAATGGCGAGGCCCATGGCGACAGCACCCAAGGCGGCGCGCGCCTGCAGCTTGGTGCCGAAGGCGAGATGCAGGCTGATGCCGGCGGCGACAATGCCGACCAGGATGCTGGCGATCACCCACCAGCCGTGATAGCCGAGCTCGACCGGGCCACTCAGCGCCGCCATGCCGATATAATGCATGCCGGCGATCCCACCGCCGGTGAACAAGGCGGCGGCGACATCGCGCCAGGCACCCTCTCTGAAGACCGTGGTGATGCCATAGCCGATGCCGACCGCGAGTACGGCAACCAGGAATGACAGCAGGGTCAGGAAGAGGTCGTAGCTGACGGCGATCGGCATGTGATAGGCAAGCATGCCGATGAAATGCATGGCCCAGATCGATGAGCCCAAGGTGACCGCCGACATGGCGAGTACGAGGCGCTGCCAAGCGCCTTCGAATTGCCCTGTCTCGCGCGCCAGAACCAGCGAGACGAAGCTGCCCTGAATGGCGATCAGGATGGACAATCCCATCAGCAGCGGGTCGTGACCGTGATGCACAGGCGCCTCTAGCAGGCAGGTTCACCAGACAGCGAATTATATCGTTTGGTCAGACGCCTGCAGGAAAAATCTCTTTATATCCAATTGGATATAACGCAGCGATAGACAGGCGATTTTCGCCATCCGGACGCTTCGCTTGCGGTCATGCGGGCAAAGCATTTCACCAAATCGTGTGCCGGCGGGCTGAACCGGGCGAGCCGAAGGGTCGTTCCTCTCCAAATCACCGACATATAGAGCAACCTGCATGGCCAATCCTTCAGCTGCCGATTCCATGTCGATCACGGCAGCCACGATTCCCGCCCGTCTCGATCGCTTGCCCTGGGGCGTTTTTCACAGCCTGGTGGTTGTGGCGCTCGGAATTACCTGGATCCTCGATGGTCTCGAAGTCACCTTGGCTGGGGCGGTCGCCGGTGCCCTGAAGCAAAGCCCGCAGTTGCATTTCGACAACAGCAATGTCGGTCTCGCCAGCAGCGCTTATCTCGCCGGCGCCGTCTGCGGCGCGGTCCTGTTCGGTTGGTTGACGGATCGGCTCGGTCGCCGCAAACTCTTCTTCATCACGCTCTTGGTCTATATCGCTGCGACCTTGGCGACAGGCTTTTCCTGGAATCTGCCGAGCTTCATTCTCTTCCGCTTTTTGACCGGTGCCGGAATCGGCGGCGAATATACCGCCATCAACTCGACCATCCAGGAGTTGATCCCGGCACGCTACCGCGGCTGGACCGATCTCGTCATCAATGGCAGTTTCTGGGTCGGAGCGGCCCTTGGTGGAGCGGGTTCCGTCTTCCTGCTCGATCCAAGCTGGTTTGCGATTGATCTTGGCTGGCGCCTTTGTTTCCTCATCGGCGGTGTGCTCGGCATCGTCATTCTCGTCATGCGCTTGTGGATCCCTGAAAGCCCGCGCTGGCTCATCACCCATGGCCATGAGGCAGCGGCGGAGGATGTCATTGCCGGGATCGAGCGGCGTTTTCCGGCGCATTACCTCGACGGCGCCGAGAAACTCGCCGCGTTGCGGCTGCAGCCGCGGGCGCACACGCAAATGCGTCATGTCTTCGAGGTGCTCTTCAACCGGCATCGGCGTCGTGCCTTGGTGGGACTGAGCCTGATGACGGCGCAGGCATTTTTCTATAACGCCATCTTCTTCACCTATGCCCTGGTCTTGACGGATTTCTACCAGATACCGGCGGCTGAAGTCGGCTGCTATATCCTGCCTTTCGCCGCCGGCAATTTCACTGGCCCCGTCCTGATCGGCCGTTTCTTCGACAGCTGGGGGCGGCGGCCGATGATCACCCTGACCTATGCCTTGTCGGGCATCCTGCTGCTCGTCAGTGGCTATCTCTTCGAGCAAGGCTTGCTGACGGCCGTCACCCAAACCCTCTGCTGGATGATCGTTTTTTTCTTCGCCTCCGCCGCGGCGAGTTCGGCCTATCTGACGGTCAGCGAGACCTTTCCGCTGGAGATGCGAGCCCTGGCCATCGCCATCTTCTTCGCCATCGGCACGGGGCTCGGCGGCGTTGCGGCCCCTTCCTTCTTCGGCAAGCTGATCGATACCGGATCACGCAAGGATGTCTTCATCGGCTATGTCGTGGGTGCGGCATTGATGCTCGGTGCCGCCATGATCCAGCTCATCTGGGGCGTCGCGGCCGAACGCAAGCAGCTGGAGCATGTGGCCCGTCCGCTCACCGCGGTTGACGACTGAGCGCAGGAGATTTTTCGGCCTATTTCAATTCGTTGACCCAAGGGTGCGGTGACAGGTCGGGAAAGTCACCGGTCCATCAGGCGACACCCGATCATACTTAAGTGTTATGGCGTTGAACCAACGGTTGTCTCGGATAGCCGTGGGTAGAATTGCTGTCCGGGGGGCGACGGCGGCACAGTGATCCCATCAACAATAAAACCATTGCTTGTCATTGGTACGTTGGAGGAGATCGAGATGCCGGCTTTACCCAAATCCGTAGATCACCGGAACGCGCGTAACCTCGTTGCCCACAAAATCGTGCCGGCTTTGACGGCTGTAATACTGGTGTTGTTCGCCGCCTTTTGGCTGGCAAGCGATGTGGCTGGCGCGGCGATATTGCCCTCTCTTCCTCTCGACGGAAAATATCAGGACGTCATCAAGGCCATCTATGCGCTGCTGCTGTTCGGTTGCGCCGGCTATCTGGCGATGCGTCTCTTGCAACAATTCGGGCGTCTTTCGTCGGAAGAGAAGAAGTGCCTGACGGAAATCGAGGCCGATCTCAGGAATGGCCAGTTCGGCCTTTACTTCCAGCCGGTCTTCGATCTGCGGCAGGACCGGATCGTCGCAGCGCGGGCCGTTCCCTTCTGGCGTCTCGGCCTGGCGCCACAAGGTCAGTCCGCCGAGATCATCGCACTGGTGAAGCGCAGCTTCATGCTGCATCAGATCGTGGTCGCTGTTTTGACCAATGCTGCTCGCCTGGTGGCCGAATTGGAAGCGGCGGGTATCTGCATGGATGTTTCCGTCAATATTTCCGGCACCGATGTCGAGACTCTCGACCTCGTCGGCAAGATCGATCGCATTTGCGAAACCGCGGCAATCTCGCCTCACCGGCTACGCCTCGAAGTGCCGGAGGAGGAGGCAGGCCGTCTCCTGGCGAATCAGGACCTTGTCGATCAGCTACGCCAACGCGCGATCAAGCTTGTGCTCGGCGATTTCGGAGCGGCAACCGGGGCGCTGCACGCGGTGGAGGACGGCACCTTTGCCTTGATCGAGGTCGACCGGGGCGTCATCTCCCGCATGCTGATGGACCGTGGCGCGGCGGCGACCCTCAAGGCCTGCCGGGAAATGTCGGCGATGCTGGGCATCGACCTGATCGCAGATGGCGTCGAGGATTCCGTGACGGCCGCTCGGTTGGCCGATCTCGGGATCAATCTGGTCCAAGGGCCGCTGTTCGGCCGGCCGATGCTGATCGACGATTTCGTCTATGCCGTGAAGCGCCAGCCGCGCGGCCGCTATGGCCACCAGGCCAGCTATCAGGCGGCAAGGCCAGCATTCATCGAGGCGACGCCGGTCGAGGACCTGGTGGCGGTCTCTTCGGCATCCTAGCCATATCGTTTTCAGTTGCGGTTTTGTCGACGGGAGGGGCTCATGCTCCAGGACATCCAGAGGGTATCGATCTCGGCCTCCGCGGCGGAACTCGACGCGATACTTGATATGCCCGCCGA